>JACIWT010000010.1 GCA_014360825.1 Chloroflexota bacterium
CGTTCACTCGGTGGTATCCTTTCCATGGCGTGTGGTCCTTTCTACCCTTCCGGGATGGTGATGGGTTTGTTCGCCATAGTGTACCACACGCCGTTTGATTTTACAGGAGTGTACTGCCATCACCCGGAGCCTTTTGGCAAAGCAAAGGCCGTTTTGGTCTCTCCTGTCCTGTGCCTAAAGAGTTTTGCCAACAGGGCAAGAAGATAACTTTAGGAGGAAGATACGCCGGGGTTGGCTATCTTTTACCTGCAGGAACACCTTTCTTGGCAGCGCTGGATGGAGAGTTAAGATACGGACATGTGGTGATGAATCCGGAATATGGCGGAGAAACCTTTCAAACGGTTTCTGTCCTTAACGGCCGGGACCATCTGATTTGCACCTACTTAGGAAATCCCGAATACAGGACGGGGATGGTTTCCAAAGGTGAACAGATAGGTAGGGCAGATCAAACGCTTTCTCCTTACGGAGAGGTGAACCTGCTTTTTCTTTATGAGAAGGGAGGAGAGCCGGTAGAAATTACTGCCAAAGATTTTGATTAAAATGAAAAAGGTTGCTGTTGCTTTGTTTTTAGTTTTGGCTGTCTTTTTGATTTTGCCCCAACCGGCTGAGGCTGGGGTTTATTGTCCGGATGGTTATACCAAATGTGGACTTCAGCCTGGAGCAGGGTGTTACGGCGATGCGGGATGTGAGGAGGCCTGTTGTACTGGCCCAAAACCTGCAGACTTTTGTTGTGGGGCTTCAAATTGTGGCTCTGTCCCTGCCTGGAGTTATGCCTGGGCAGTTTGTTGCAGGCAGAAATTACCAGACCGAACATCCTTTGAATTTGGTTGGGAGACGACGGACTGCAATACTGCTGACCGGTGTGATGAGGCGAGGACTCCAGCCGGAAGTTATGATGCCGATGGGGATATTGCCTACGGCCTTTGTGATATTTCCCAGGGGCTTTTGAACTGCGGACGATATGGGGCGCATTATAAGAAATGCTGTCGGGTGGCTGGAGGAGCGTCGGCGGGAAACAGGTTGACAGGAGCCACGGGAATCTGTTCAAATGGAACTTGTTCTTCGGGAACCTGTGTTCGGGCAACGAGTTGTGATGCGAATAAATGTCTTGATTATTTGCATGAGGGATGTTGGTATTTGAAAGATTGTGGGGCGCCTTCTGGGCCGACGCCAGGGTCGCTACCTCTTGCAGCCGGCGCAGGAGGTAGCGGCGCACGTGGAGCAGGCGCTGCCCGTGCCGGGGATGGCGCTGGTCACGCCGGAGGAGTCCTTGCTGAGGCAAGCGAAGAGGGAGAGCAGCCGCTGTCCCTGCGGCTGTCCGCAGGCGGGGCAGGTAGCAGGCTCGTCAGCCTGGCTGAACCCGCGCAGTAACTCGAACTTATGACCACAGTTTTGGCAGCGATATTCGTACAGTGGCATCCCTAACACCTCGATCCGGCTATATCATACGCCCACTACCGAATTCGGTCAAATGGCGCGTGGGAGTGGTCTCCAGACCACGACCTTGCCCGCAGGCGATCTATCCTACCGCCAGCGTGACCACCGTCACGCCATCGCCGCCCTCACCTTGCTCGCCGGGGCGATAGTTGCTCACCAGGGGGTGATCCCCTAACGCCTGACGAACGGCGCGGCGCAGTGCTCCCGTGCCCTTCCCGTGGACAATGGATACCTCGGACATCCCGGCCAGGTAGGCGTCGTTCAGGTATTTGTCCAGTTCGATCAGCGCATCTTCCACCCGCGCGCCACGCAGATGAAGTTGCCGGGGGACCAGCGTGGACGGGGTCGGCAGGCGGGTTCGGGAGCGAGCCTTTGCTTGGGAGACCTCAGGGCGGCTGCGGAATTCGAGAGTCGCCGGGTCCGCCCGCACGCGAAAATTGCCCACCTGTATTTCGGCTCCCTCCTCGTCCAAGGCAACGATTTCACCCTCCAGATTCAGATGTGAGACCCACACCCGATCTCCCACGCGCAGATCACTGGTCACCCGACTCACGGGCTGCGGTGCGCTGGCGACCTTCACTTGCTCCAAACGCCGTTCTGCCTGGGCGATCCACTCTGCGGTGATGGACTGGGTCTCCATCGCTGCCCGCAGGGTGCGCAATTCGGCGCGAATGCGCTGGAGTTCTTCGCGGGCTTCGGCCAGCAATTCCTGGCGCTCCGATTCGATCTCGGCCAGACGGCGTGCTAATTCACGCTCTTGCTCCTGGATGCGGGCCAGGGCGGCGGCAGCCTCCCGTCGGGCGCGCGCGGTCTCCTCTCGCGCCGTGCGGATGTCATCCAGGAGACGATCCGCCTCCTGGTCGCCGTCAGAGACCCAGGTCCTGGCTCGCTCGATGATCTCCGCGCTCAACCCCAGCCGCGAGGCGATGGCCAGCGCGTTGCTCCGGCCCGGCAGGCCGATGGTCAGTTCATACGTGGGCGAGAGCGTCTCCAAGTCAAACTCCACCGATGCGTTCTGCACCCGCGGCGTGGAGTGGGCGTAGAGTTTGAGTTGCGGATAATGGGTCGCTACCATTGCCGGGATGCGCCGGTCGAGCAGCGTGGAGAGGATGGCCCGCGCCAGAGCCGAGCCCTCCACCGGATCGGTGCCAGCGCCCAATTCATCCAGCAGGACGAGGGAACGCTCATTCGCCTTGGCGAGGATATCAATGATGTTGGTCAGGTGCGACGAGAAAGTGGACAGGCTCTGTTCGATGCTCTGCTCATCGCCGATGTCGGCGTAGAGGCCATCGAACACAGCCAGCGCCGAACCCTCGCTGGCCGGGATGTGCAGGCCCGCCTGAGCCATCGCTGCCAGAAGGCCCACCGTTTTCAGGGTTACGGTCTTCCCGCCCGTATTGGGTCCGGTGATGACCAGGATGTCGAAATCGCCGCCCAGCCAAACATCTATGGGCACCACGGTCTCCGGGGGCAGTAGCGGATGCCGGGCCCGCACCAGGTCCACAATCGTGCTTGGATGATGGCGCCGCGCCTCGCGCTCCCGATGCAGGCGGGTGGCAGTCGGTTCGATCAGGTCCACCAGTTCGGGCGCTACACACTTCAGTTGGTAACTGTACTTCGCCTTGGCGAAGGCCAGGTCCAGTGCAGCCAGGGCGTCTACAGTGGCGATGATGGCCTCGCCTGCCTCAGCCACCTGCGCGGTCAACTCAGAGAGGATGCGGCGGATTTCTTGCTCCTCGTCCAGTTGCAGTTTGCGCCACTGGTTGCCCAGTTCCAGCGTGGCCAGCGGTTCGATGAAGAGCGTAGCGCCGCTGGCGGATTGGTCGTGCACTAAGCCGCGGATGCGACCTTTGAAGTCGGCCTTGAGGGGGATGACGTAGCGCCCCTCGCGCTGGGTTACGATGGCTTCCTGGAGATAGGCGGCGTTCCTGGGGTCGTTGACGATGCGGTTCAGCCGCTCCAACAGCCTGGCGTGGGTGGTAGCCAGGTCGCGGCGGATGCGGGCCAGAGCGGGACTGGCGCTATCCAGCACCTCGCCCCGGTCGTTGAGGACCCGCTCGATGCTGGCTACCAGTTCGGGGCACTCCTGAATGCCCTCCGCTGTTTGAGCCAATAGGGGGAATTCCGCAGCCAGCCGGCTGATGGCGCGACGCAACACCCGTCCGCTGGTCAGTGTGCCGCGGATGTCCAAGAGTTCACCCGGCTCCAGGACACGTCCCAGGCGGGCCTGGTGCACCAAAGGGCGCACATCCCTGGCCCCGCCCACCGAGGCATCGCTCTTGAGGTCCAGGAAAGCGCGGGCCTCGCTGGTCTCTTGCTGTCGCCGCCGCACTTCGGCGATGTCCGAAGAAGGGCGCAGCGCCAGCGCCAGTTCGCGGCCAGCAGAGAAGTCCGTGTATCCAGCCAGCCGCTCGATGATCTTGGGATATTCGAGTGTTTCGAGGTATTTGTCGTCCATCAGTCCTTTGTAATGCAAAGTATAGCGCAGCGGGGGGAGGGGACAAAATTGGATCCAAATAGCAATAATAGAGAAACTTGACAATTCACAAGATTGTGGTATAATTATTTTAGTTTAAACGATTAAGTTCTCTGGCCCCGGGAAAACGGGGGTATTTATTGGCTTTGTTATTAAACGTTTAACCTGAAGGGGAGAAAGAGTACGTGGCTACGATCAAGGATGTCGCCAGGCGGGCAGAAGTCTCTATTGCCACTGTTTCCTACGTTCTTAACGGCCGCGAGTCTGTCAGCCAGAGCACCCGTGAACGCGTGCTGCAGGCCGTCCGCGAATTAGGGTACCGCCCCAACGTCCTTGCTCAAGGCCTCCAGGCCGGCGAAAGCCGCATGATTGGCTACTCTTGGAACCCCGCTCCACCAGATCAGTTCAACCCCATTCTCGACAAATTCCTGCAAAGCATGATCGAAACAGCCGAGAAGGCTGGCTACCACATCCTGCCCTTCCCTTGCCCGCCGGACCACGCCCAGGTCGAGGCCTACGAAGCATTGATCGCCACCAACCGCGTGGATGGCTTTGTCCTTTCCAGCACCAATCTGAACGACCAACGCATCGCCTATTTGATGGAAATTGGCTTTCCCTTTGTTGCCTTCGGGCGGGCCAATCCGGACTGGGATTTCGCCTATGTGGATGTGGATAACCAAGGTGGTGTCCGAGAGGCCATCGAGCATTTGCTGGCCTTGGGACACCGCCGTATCGGCCTTATCGCCTGGCCGGAAGACTCGCTAACTGGCACCCTCCGCCTACAGGGCTACCTGGAGGCGATGGCCAGCGCCGGGATCTCGGTTGATCCAGCCTGGATCGTGCGCACTGAGCACACTGTCACTGCTGGTCAGCAAGCAGCAGGGCAACTCCTGGACTTGCCAGCTGATCGCCGCCCCACTGCCATTATGGCCGTGAGCGATTTCATGGCCATCGGGGCCATGAACGCCATTCAGAACCGCGGCCTCGGTGTGGGCCGGGATGTGGCCATCATCGGCTTTGACGACGCGCCTTTAGTGCAGTACTTGCGCCCGCCCCTGACTTCGGTACGCCAACCAATCGTGGAGGCGGGCCAGCGCATTATGGACATGCTTATCCGACTCATCCGGGAGGAACCATTGGTGGAGAGGCACGTACTCCTGACCCCGAGTCTGATCATACGAGAATCCAGTGGTGGCCCAGTTATATATGAGTGATCTAATTCCACGAACAGGTGGATTATGGACACCTGGCGAATTATCGAAAACAAATTCGATCCTCAGCAGCTTCATCACAAAGAAACCCTGTTCACATTAGGCAACGGCTATGCCGGCACCCGCGGCGCGTTTGAGGAGGGCTATCCCGGCGCTTGGCCCACCACCCTCGTCCACGGGGTCTTTGATGACCTCCCGCTTTTCCACACCGAGTTGGTCAATTGTCCCAACTGGCTGCCGTTCATCCTATTGGTGGAAGGTGAGCGCTTTGGATTAGACCGAGGCCGGATATTGGCTTATGAACGCATCTTAGACCTGGGCCATGGCGTGCTTACCCGGTGGGTGCGCTGGCAAAGTCCTGCCGGCCACATGGTAGATCTGGTCATCGAGCGGTTCATGAGCCTAGCCGATGAACATGCTTTGGCCATCCGCTACCAGGTCACCCCGCGGGACTTCCGGGGCCTTCTGGAATTCCACACTGGGCTCAGCGGCTGCGTGGACAATCAGGGCGTGGTGCACTGGGACCACCTGGACCAAGGGGCTAGCCCAAGGGCAATATGGTTGCATAGCCGCACCCGCCACACGGGGATCGAGTTGTGTTTGGCCGCCAGTCTGAACATTGTGGGGGCTGACTCTCCAGAATTTGAGGGCCAGAATTGTGAATATCATCCAACCCTCACTGCCTTGTGTCAAGTAGCGTCAGGCCAGACCATCACTGCTGAGAAACGGGTAGTTCTCTACACCTCGCGGGAGACAGCCGATGTGCGACAAGAGGCCCTGGCCCACCTGGATCAATTACCAAGTTATGAAGCCTTACGCGTGGCCCACGAGGCGGCATGGGAGAAAACCTGGACCGATTGCGACATCGTCATCGAGGGCGATGAAGACGCCCAGCGAGCCGTCCGTTACAACCTCTTTCAACTTCTGGCGGCCGTTCCCCGCCAGGACGGCCGAGTCAGTATTCCGGCCAAGACCTTATCTGGCTATGGTTATAAGGGTCATGTTTTCTGGGATACCGAGATCTTTATGCTGCCTTTTTTCACTTTTACCCAGCCGGCCCTGGCCCGTAATCTCTTGATGTACCGCTATCATACTCTCCCTGGGGCGCGGCGCAAAGCCAAGAATGCTGGCTTCGAGGGGGCTATCTTCGCCTGGGAGAGCGCAGCCACCGGCGACGAAGTAACCCCTCGCTGGGCCATCGGGCCGACCCAGGATCCGGTGCGCATCTGGTGTGGCGACATCGAACTCCACATTAACGCCGACGTGGCCTATGCCGTGTGGCAATATTGGCAGGCTACCGGAGACGACGAATTCATGGTCCATTATGGGGCCGAGATCATCCTCGATACGGCCGTCTTCTGGGGCAGTCGTGCCGAGTGGAATCAGGAACGGGGCTCTTACGAATTCAACGATGTCATTGGCCCGGACGAAAATCACGAGCATGTGAACAACTCGGTCTTCACCAACTGCATGGCACAGTGGCACCTGAAGACTGCGCTGGAGACCTTAATGTGGTTGCGCCAGCATTCTCCAGAAAAGGCTATGGAACTCACCGCCCAGCTGGATTTGTGCCCAAAGCGGCTTGCCCATTGGGCTGACGTCATTAGCCGTCTCTATATTAGCCATGACCATGAAACCGGACTCATGGAACAATTCGATGGCTTTTTCGATTTGGAAGACCCAGATCTGAGGAGCCTGGAGCCGCGCACTCGCTCTGTACAATCTTTGCTGGGCGTGGAGAGGACACAGCAGGTACAGGTGATCAAACAGCCTGATGTGCTAATGCTCCTTTACCTGCTAGGTGACCACTACGACTATCAGACCAAGCAGGTCAACTGGGATTACTATGTCCCTCGCACCGACCAGACGTATGGTTCATCGCTTTCACCGAGCATCCACGCCATCTTGGCCTGCGAGTTGGGTCAGTTAGAAACTGCCTACGAATTTTTCATGGAGGCGGCTTTGATGGACCTGGAAGGCTTACGAGGCAATACCCAGGATGGTATCCATGGGGGCTCAGCAGGAGGAACGTGGCAGGCAGTGGTCTTTGGCTTCGGCGGCGTGCACCTGGCTGAAGAGGGGCTGACGGCTACCCCCCGGCTGCCGCAAGGCTGGCGAAGGCTCCGCTTCCGACTTCAGCACCGAGGTCGGTGGCACGAGTTTGATTTTCGACAATGAGGACACCCCAGGGAATGGGAAAGAATGGACATCAGAGGCGTTATCTTTGATCTGGATGGCGTGTTGACTGACACGGCGGAGTATCACTATCGGGCCTGGCAGCGTCTGGCTGATGAAGAGGGCATTCCCTTCACCCGCGAGGACAATGAAGCCCTCCGAGGGATATCGCGGCGGGAGTCGCTGGAACTGCTATTGAGGGGCCGGCCAGTGACCGAAGAACAGGTCCAGGCTCTGATGGAGCGCAAGAACCAGTACTATCGCCAGATGATCAAGCAGATAACACCGGCAGACCTTCTGCCAGGTGTGGCTGATTTGTTGAAGGAACTAAAGACCTCTGGCATCAAGGTAGCCATCGCCTCAGCCAGTAAAAATGCTCGCGATGTCATCGAGCAACTGGGCATCGCTGGTCAGGTGGACGCCATCTCCGATGGCTACAGCGTAACGCAGACCAAACCAGCCCCGAACTTGTTTCTCCATGCAGCGCAACAACTGGGGCTACCACCGTCACAGTGCCTCGTGGTTGAAGACGCAACCTCTGGGGTGGAGGCGGCCAAAACAGCCGGTATGTGGGTGGTAGGGTTGGGACCGGTCACACGCGTGGGCCGCGCTGATGTGATCTTCCCCAGCCTGATTGGCCTCCAATGGCAGAATATTCTAGAAGCATTGGAACATAGACGGAGTGAATACTTTAGCCCGACCACTGAAAACTAACTTAACAGTCCTAAGAAAGTTGGAGAGCCACCTAAGCGTCTTTCGCCGGACTCTCGGTGGCTCTCCCAAGCACCCCCGTCGCGCAGGGCCTTGTCTAGGGACAGGCATAGTTTGCCCCGGGACGGCCTATGGTGCTACCTAATTGTAGTCACTTTCCTCCATCGAGGCAAAAAGCCATTGCATTTGGAAAAGTGGTGGCCAGTTGCGCAGCGGGATGATCACAAAGGAGGTGATACCTGAACCGAAACGAATTTTGAGATCAGATGGTGAAGCAACCACACAACAAGGAGGAGTAAGATGGACAAGCGCATAGTTCGTTTAGTGGCCACCACAGTAATTGTCGCTACGCTGGCTACGACCCTGGGTGCTTGCGCTCCCGCCCCGACGCCGACGCCCCAGGTCATCCGAGAGACCGTTGTGGCGCCACAGACAGTAGTGGTGGAAAAGGAAAAGGAGAGGATCGAGGTTCGTCTCTCCGGCTGGGCCGCCAACCCCCAGGAGACAGCGCTCCTCGAATCACTGCTCTACAAGTTCTCAGTGGCTAATCCGGACATCATCGTCAAATACGAGCCCATCACTGGGGACTATTGGGCAGCTATGAGTACCATGGTGGCTGCAGGGCAGGAACCGGACATTTACTACATGGATATCTTCCAGTTCCTGTTCTATGCCACCAAAGGGGTGTTGGTGCCGCTAGACGAGTACATGGCCAAAGATGGGGTGAAGAAAGAGGATTTCGTCCCCACCCTGATTAATGCTTTCACCTATCAGGGCAAGGTCTACGGCATCCCTAAGGATTTTAACACTCTGGGCCTGTTCTACAACAAGAAGTACTTCGCCGAGGCTGGCCTGGAGGCGCCCACCGACGACTGGACCTGGGACGACATGAAGGCCGCTGCCAGAGCCCTTTCCAAGCCCGATAAAGGCATCTATGGCCTGGGCGTGCCTGCTGACGCCGGCCGTTTCCCCATCTTCGTTTTCCAAAACGGAGGCCATATCATGAACGCTGACTTTACCGACACCCTGCTGGATAGCCCGGAGGCCATTGCCGCGGCTGAGTTCTACACCGGCTTCCGCGCCGATAAGAGCGGGGCTACTCCCGCCGATGTGGGCGATGGCTGGCAAGGAACGTCGTTCGGCAAAGGCACCATGGCCATGGTCTTCGAGGGTGGTTGGCTGATCCCCTACCTGAAGGAACAATTCCCCGATACCCAGTACGGGGTGGTCGTTCCGCCGGCAGGCCCTAAGGGCGAGGGTAACTTGGTCTTCACAGTGGCCTACGTCATCTCCAAGAACTGCAAAAACCCTGAGGCGGCCTGGAAGGTCATCAACTTCCTGACCAACAAAGAGAGCCAGACCACCGTCTTGCAGAGCGGTTTTGCTCTGCCATCACGAGCGGCTCTGGCTGATGACCCTTACTTCAAGGATCATCCAGATTCGGCGGCCATCTTCAAGGGAGCGGAGTTCGCCACACCGTTTATGTGGGGCCTGCACGGCTCTGACGTGAACGATCAGATGAGCAAGGCCTTGGAGCGGGTTTACTTGAAGGGGCAAAGCCCGGCCGATGCCCTGAAAGAAGCGGCGAATGAGATCCGCAAGATTTTAGCGGAGTGATCTTGCACTCGGTTGGGGTGGGGTTCACCCCTGGTGGACTCCACCCCTACCCTCTCGTGTTTTTTAGGAAAGGGGCAGACGATGCAAGGGTTTCTGGCTGTTGGCGTGCGGGCTGGGTTGGTGGTTGGGGTGTTGGCAATCATACTCGCTCTCTTTCGTCCCTACATTGTTCGCCGCGAATGGCTGACGGCTTATATCTTCTTGTTGCCCTACCTGTTCACTTTTGGCCTTTTCTCCGCCATTTCTGTAGCCTACGCCTTCTATCTCTCGTTCACCAAATACGATCTCTTCAGCCCGCCCCAGTGGATTGGCATCCAGCAATATGTGAGATTACTCACCAATGAGACCTTTATCAAGCACGCCATACCCAACACGCTGAAATACGTGATCGGTGTCGTGCCTACTCAGACGGTGATCAGCCTGGTGGTAGCGTTTGCTCTGGACCAGAAGTTGAAATTCCGTCGCTTTTTCCGCACTGCCTTCTACGTGCCTTCAGTAACATCCTCGGTGGTTATTTCCTTGATTTTCTTGTGGTTGTTCGCCAACACCGGCATCGTCAACATGATTTTGATGAGCCTGTTCGGCGTTCGGGTGGATTGGCTGACCAACCCTAATACTGCTCTACCCACTATTATGATAGTCAACATCTGGAGCACCATTGGTACAATGATGCTCATTTTCCTGGCTGCCTTGCAAGACATTCCTACCGAACTCTACGAGGCGGCTGCCATTGACGGTGCTAACCGCCTCCAGATTTTCCGTTATGTTACCATCCCTGTCCTGCGACCAGTGATCTTTTTCGTAGTCACCATTGGCATGATTGGCTGCTTCCAGGTTTTCGACCAGATTTATGTCATGACTGCCGGTGGCCCATTGGATTCAACTACAACTATGGCTTACTTGATTTACAAATGGGCTTTCCAGAGCACCACGCCTCACATGGGCCGGGCGTCGGCCGTAGCCTTTATCCTGGCCCTGATGATCCTGGCGGCCACGATACTCCAGCGTCGCATCATTGAGGGCGCTGGAGCCCAAGTAGAAGGAGCGTAAAAGATATGGCAGCAACAAGTGTTGCCCTACGCGGCGCTATCCGGCACGAAGTTAGCTGGTGGGATCGCCTCAAGCAGCCTTTTTTCTATGCTATCTTGATCGGTTGGGCTATTCTCTCCATCGCCCCATTTTACTTGTCAGTGGTGTTTTCCTTAAAGCCAGTACAAAACATCTATGACAAGCCTTTGTTCTGGCCGCAGCCTTTCACGCTGGATAATTATGCCAAGATAATTACCCAGTTTGAGTATTTTCCACAGTGGTTGCTGAACAGCACTATCGTGGCCGTGTTTCTCTGCCTCGTTCGCACCCTTTTCTGCGCCATGGGTGGGTATGCTTTTGCCCGAATGAAATTCCCTGGCAAGAATCTCCTGTTCACAGCCATGCTAGTGTCCATGATGATTCCGGGTCAAGTGACCATCATAACCAACTTCCTGATCATTGGCCCTCGTGTCTTCCACTTGATCGACAACTTGTGGGCGGTGATCCTTCCCGGCATTACTACTGCCTTCGGCGTGTTCATGATGACCCAGTTTTTCAAGAGTATCCCCAAAGATTTGGAGGAAGCAGCCTACATAGACGGAGCTGATCGCTTCACAGTTTTCTTCCGACTCATTTTGCCTCTCAGCCAGACATCGCTTATCACGTTGGCCTTGTTCACTTTCCAGGGGGAGTGGAATGCCTTCATGTGGCCGCTCATTGTGTTGCGCACGCCAACGAACTTCACCCTGCCATTAGGGTTGCAGTGGTTTAAGGGGGAATATTACTCGCTCTATTCCATCATCCTGGCCGGGTCTCTGTTTAATGCTCTGCCTATCATCATTATATTTTTCTTGTTCCAGCGCTTTTTCATCCAGAGTATCGCCACAACCGGACTGAAGGGCGTATAATACCCTGGGCGCGATGCCCACCCCCATCACCCGTTTCCCCACACTGGTGCGGAGATCACCTACATTCGCCTTGCTCGACAAAGAGAATACCCGAAGCGCTTGATGTTGCCGACTTTTGCGGTATAATTTAAGAAAGGGCGATTGCCGCATGGCGTCTGCACATTTTCTCAGCCATTAGTTGCTCCACTTGAGGAGGACTTCCATGAACCCGTTAGATCTCAATCCCTTTTTCTTCCCAGGCGGTCCCACTGGTTGCCTGCTGATCCACGGCTTCAGCGGCAGCCCGCCCGAGATGCGACCTATGGGCGAATACCTGGCATCGCAGGGCCTCACCGTGCGGGGCGTCCGCTTGGCTGGTCATGGCACCACCCCCGAGGATATGGCGCGCACCGGATGGCGGGACTGGGTCGCCTCGGCGGAGGAGGGCCTTCGGGAACTCCAGGACCGCTGCGACCGCGTCTTCGTGGCCGGCCTCTCAATGGGCGGGCTGCTGACCCTGCACCTGGCGGCCCACTATCCTCTGCCCGGAATTATTGTCATGTCTGCCCCAGCCTATATCGCCGACTGGCGCTTCCGCTTCCTGCCCCTGGTACAGTCCTTCGTCCACTGGGTGACCCCGGATATAGAATCCGATCTGACCGACCCGGAGGCAGAGAGCCGTTACTGGTCCTACGACCGGCTCCCCACTCGCTGCGTGGTCAGTCTGGGCGAACTCCTCTGGCTGGTGCGAGGAGAACTGGCGAGGGTGCAGATACCGGCTTTGGTTATGCAAGGGAGATGCGACCGCCATATCCCTCCCGACAGCGCCCAGATCATCTACGATCGCCTGGGTTCGGCGGACAAGGAACTGGTTTGGTTCGAGAACTCTGGCCATTGCATCACCATTGACAGCGAGCGGGAGGCAGTTTGGGCTCGGGCTTATAAGTTCATCGTCGCTCACTCCGCGCGACAACCGTAGATGTTTGACTTGGGGACTTAAACGAGAGTATACTAAGGGCATGGTTCCCGATCCCCCATAATATATCCCGTACAATGGCGTCGAAAGGAGCGAAGATGACGGTCTTCAAGAACGGCACGCTTATCACTATGGACCCCCGGCGCCGCATCATCACCGAGGGAGCCATCGCCGTCCAGGGCGATCGCATTGCTGCCATTGGCAAGGCGACGGAAGTGCAGGCCCGTTTCCCCCACGATCAGCAAGTGGACCTCCAGGGCAACGTCGTCCTGCCTGGACTGGTGGACACCCACGTCCACCTGGCTCAAGCCATGATCCGGGGTTGCGCCGATGATCTATCTCTTATTGATTGGCTCTCCAAGCGGGTGTGGGTGCTCCAGGGCAACTACGACGAGGACGACGGTCGCACCAGCGCCGAGTTGTGTATCCTGGAGATGCTCAAATCAGGCACCACCGCTTTCGTGGAATCCATGATCGCCGGGCGCTACGGTTTCGACGGCATCGCGGAGGTGGTGGTGCGCTCCGGCATCCGGGCTGCCCTCTCCAAAGTGGTCATGGATATCCCCACCTACGCCACTCAGACCGATATCATGTATCCCGGTATGAAGGAAGACCCTGAAATCAGCATGCGCCAGGCTTTGGAGGCTCACGACAAATGGCAAGGCGCTGCTGACGGGCGCATCCAGGTCTGGTTCGGCCCGCGACCCCCAGGCGGCTGTACCCCCGAACTCTACCGCCGCGTGGCTCGTCACGCCGCCGAACGGGGCATGAGCGTTACCATTCACCTGGCCGAAGTGCAGGCTGATGTGGAATATATCCGGCGAGAGTACGGTATGTCACCCACGGAGTATATGGAGAGCGTGGGGCTTCTTGGCCCGAACGTACTCCTCATCCACGCGGTCTGGATGGACGCAGATGACATCGCCCGACTGGCCCGCACTGGCACCCACGTTACTCACAACCCCCTCTCCAATACCAAATTAGCCTCTGGGATCGCCCCCGTGCCCGAGATGCTGGCAGCTGGGGTGAACGTGTCCATCGGTTGCGACGGTGGCCCCAGCAATAACGCCTACGATATGGTTCGTGACCTGCGTTGGGCATCGTACCTGCACAAAGTGCGTGCGCTGGACCCGACCATCATGCCCGCCGAGACCGTTTTGGAAATGGCCACCATCAACGGGGCGAAAGCCATGGGGCTGGCCGATCAAATCGGTTCGTTGGAAGTGGGCAAAAAGGCAGATTTCGTCGTCATCGCGATGAACAAGCCCCACCTTACGCCGAGTCCCAACCCGGTGTCCACGATCGTCTGCGCTGCTACGGGGCAGGATGTGGACACTGTGGTCATTGATGGCAAGATCATCGTGCAAGGTGGGCGAGTGCTCACTATGGACGAGGAACGCATCTTGGCTGAGGCCAGAGAGCGGGCGGAGAAATTATACCGACGGGCAGGGATAGAGATTCGACCGCGATGGCCGGTCATGTGAAACGAAATTACCCGAGACCGTCCCGGGAAGTGATGAACAATCGAACATATACCAAAAGGAGGTGATAGCCGAGGAAATCGTACGTGCTCCCGTGGAGATAGTTGTAGGCAGATTGTGGCGATTTGCCCCGAGTACGCGAAACAACTTTCGAAAGGAGGAGAACCATGTTGCGAACGAGTAGGCTTTGGAGTTTGTTGGCCATCCTAGTAGTAGCCGCCAGTATCGTCGCTGCCTGCGCGCCCGCTGCCACACCCACACCGGTGCCCCCGCCGCCAACGGCGCCTCCCACGCCCGTGCCGCCCACTCCTACTCCGCCCCCACCTACCCCAGCGCCGCCCAAGGTGCTCAAAGTGGCCATGATCATGCCCGGCCGCATTGATGACATGGCCTGGAACCAGGCCGGCTATCGGTCTTTCCTGCGGCTGCAGGGGAAATTGGGCCCTGAGATCCAGACTGCCTGGGTGGAAGGTGTGTACGACGCCGTGGACATTGTGCCTGCCCTGCGCTACTACGCCGAGAAGGGCTATGACCTGATCATCGGACACGGCTTCCAATTCCAGGAGCCGATCAAAGAAGTGGCTCCAGATTACCCCAACGTGAGTTTTCTCATCACGGCTGGTTGGGAAGCCGCGCCTAACTTCTCCTTCTGCGACGTGCGCACTGACCAGACGGGCTATCTGGAGGGTGTGTTAGCCGCTAAGATGTCCAAGACCGGCAAAATCGGCTACGTCGCCGGGCTCGAGGTGGCCGAACTGGCTCGCTTTGCCAAGGGCTACGAATTGGGAGCCAAGTCGGTCAACCCGAACATCGAAATCCATAAGGTCTATACTGGGCACTTCCATGACGTGGCCGGAGCCAAGGAGACGGCCATCAGCCTGGCCAATGCTGGGGTAGATGTCATCGCTACGATGGGCGATGGCGTGGTGCTAGGCACCATAGCCGGATGCAAAGAGAAGAAGGTGTTTTGCCTCGGCAATGGCGCGGACGCCCGAGAACTAGCCCCAGAATTGGTCCTCACCAGCGGAGTCTGGTACTGGGACGCAGTCTACGAGCAGTGGATCGAAGACTACAAAGCCGGCATCAAAGGTGGCAAGACCTATTGGGCCGACCTGGCCAACAAGGGCCTGGCACTGGCCGATTTCAATGCCGCCGTGCCTGAAGATGTAATCGCCTTGCTCAACGAAATCAAGAACAAGATCATCGCGGGCGAGATCGAGACCGGCGGGCCATAAGTGATCGGACCAATTCTGCTCGGTCTTTGCAATGACGTGTAAGAGTGATGGCGACAGGGCCGATGATGGGTCTGGCTGGTTACCAACTCCCTTCCTCTCCTCATAAGGGAGAGGAAGGGAGTGTTCATGGAGCGGGGCACGGACGGAGGAGAGAATAGTTTGAAGATCCTGAATTTTAAGGTCGAAGAAGGACCAGAGCCTTCGACTCTGAGAAAGGTGCTGGCTCCCATTCTGGCCATACTGATGGCTCTCTTGGCTGCGGCGGTTCTGATCGTCATGGCTGGAGCCAGCCCTTGGGTGGCCTATCTGTCTCTCTTCAGTGGAGCCTTCGGTAGTGTGCAAAGCCTGGCCGAGACCCTGGTCAAGGCCACGCCGCTTCTACTGGTGGCCTTGGGCATGATCGTGGCTTTCCGTGGCCGAGTGTGGAACATCGGTGGGGAAGGACAACTCATCGCCGGGGCCATTGCCGCCACTTGGGCTGGCCTGAACTTTGGTTATCTTCCGAAGGGGATGCTGTTCCTCGTGGTGTTGGCAGTGAGTTTCCTGGCCGGGGCACTTTGGGGGGCGATAGCCGGAGCGCTCAAAGCCCGATTGACAGTGAACGAAGTCATCGTCACCATTATGATGAATTACATTGCGATTTATGGGCTGAACTATTTGGTACGAGGCCCCTTGCGAGATCCCTCCATCGCTGGTGGGTTCCCCATGTCACCCCTCATCGCCAGTTCGGCGAAATGGCCTCGCCTTATCGCTGGCACCCGGCTTCACGTGGGCGTGATCGTCGCTCTTCTCGCGGCTGGCGTAATCTACGTCTTCCTCTTTCGGACGCCGTGGGGCTATCGCATCCGGGCCGTGGGCGCCAATCCAGTCGCAGCCCGTTATGGGGGCATCAATGTGCTAAGCAGTATTGTTCTGGCTATGTTCTTGAGCGGGGGGTTAGCAGGACTCGCCGGGGCAGGGGAAATCTGTGGCCTGCATTATCGTTTGTTGGACGGTATCTCCACTGGCTATGGATACACCGGCATCGTCGTGGCCCTCTTGGGCAAATTAAATCCCTTCGGGGCCATTTTGGCTGCTATCTTCTTCGGGGCTATGGTGGTGGGCATGGAGGCCATGCAACGTGCCATCGGCACACCCTCTGCCCTCGTGCTCGCTATCCAGGGCCTGGTGGTGCTGTTCATGTTGGTAGGCGATGTCTTGGTGCGTTACCGGGTCAGGAGGGCTTGACATGAGCTGGGAAACCGTCTTGAACCAGGCGGTTCTGGTCAGTCTATTGGCTGGCACACTTCGTCTCTCTACCCCTATCGTCTTTGCCGCCATAGGCGAGATCCTCACCGAAAGGGCGGGGATATTGAACCTCGGGGTAGAGGGGATCATGCTCATGGGAGCCTTCGCCGGATTCTGGGGGGCATTCCATACCGGTAACCTGTGGGTTGGCACTCTGCTGGGCATGGCTGTGGGTGCCCTAATGGCCTTTTTGATGGCTTTTTTCAGCGTGACTTTGCGGGTGGACCAGGTGATCAGTGGGATGGGCATTTACTTCTTGGGATTGGGACTCTCCAGTTTTCTCTATCGCATCACCTTTGGCATACGCATCTCACCCCCTACCGTCGAGGGTTTCCAGGACCTTCCCATCCCTCTCCTAAATCGCATTCCTGTTCTCGGGCCCATCCTATTCCAGCACAATGCTCTGGTTTATTTGGCTATCCTCCTCGTCCCGCTGTCGGTGCTGGTGCTGTATCGCACGACCTTCGGCCTCCAAGTAAGGGCAGCGGGGGAAAACCCTCGGGCAGCCGATACCCTAGGGGTCAACGTGAACCTGATCCGGTATCTGTGTGTCGTCCTCGGAGGAGTGTTAGTTGGCTTGGGGGGCGTGGTGCTCTCAGTGGCCCACCTGAGAATGTTCTGGGAGAACATGACTGTAGGCCGTGGATTTATCGCCATCGCCATCGTCTATTTTGGTAAATGGCATCCCTATCGCACTTTCGCCGGGGCACTGCTTTTCGGAGGCGCTTATGCCCTGCAGGTATGGCTCCAGGCTATGAATGCCCCAGTGCCTCACCAGTTGTTGCTTATGTTCCCTTATCTATTGACCGTCGCTGTGCTGGCTGTAGTGGCCCGGGAAGCCAAGGGGCCAACTGCCCTAGGGGTGCCCTTCAGGAGAGGTGAGTACTGATCCTTCTGACATTCGCTGCCTGTATTTCTACCCTGCCGATGACGATCTGCCTGGCGGCAGGCACATAGAAAGGGCTTCCAGAAAAGGAAGCCCTTTCTCGTCCTTCAGACCCACTCGCTTTTTCACTGGCCCTTGGCCAGTTTGGCCTTTTCCTCTTCGACCAGGATGCGACGCAGGATTTTGCCGACCATGGTCTTGGGCAATTCGGTGCGGAACTCTACCAGGGTGGGCACCTTGAATTTCGCCATCTTGCCCTTGCAGTACTCGATAATCTCCTCTGCGGTGGCCGTCTCGCCTTCCTTGAGCAGGATGTAAGCCTTCACGGTTTCGCCGCGGTAGGGATCGGGGATGCCTGCCACAACCGCCTCTTTCACCTTCGGGTGCTCGTATAGCACCTCTTCCACCTCACGTGGGTAGATGTTGAATCCGCCGGCGATGATCATATCTTTCTTGCGGTCCACGATGGAGAAGTAGCCATCGGCATCCATCTTGGCGATATCGCCTGTATATAGCCACCCATTGCGCAACTGGTTGGCTGTCTCCTCGGGCATGTTCCAATAGCCCCTCATCACCTGTGGCCCCTTGACCACCAGTTCGCCGATCTCGCCGGGCGGCATATCCTTCTGGCCGGTCTCCAGGTCCACGATCCGGGCGTCGGTGTCGGGCCAGGGCAGGCCAATGGTGCCGATGCGGTTTTCGCCGTAAATGGGGTTGGCGTGGGTTACGGGCGATGCTTCCGTGAGACCATATCCCTCAACGAGTCGCGCCCCCGTCAGTTCCTGGAACTTCGTCTGGACTTCCACAGGCAACCCGGCAGCCCCGCTGATGCAGGCGCGGATAGAGCGTAGGTTGTATTTCGGCGTCTCGGGATGGTTGTTGAGGGCCACGTACATCGTGGGCACGCCCGGGAAAAGCGTGGGCTTATGTTTATCAATGTTCTTGAGGATATCAGGGATGTCTCGCGGGTTAGGTATGAGCACCAGGGTCGCTGCCTGTTGGATACCGAAGTTCATGCAGGTAGTCATGCCATAACTGTGGAAGAGCGGGAGCGCAACCAGCACGGCCTCTTGGGCCTCAGTCGCGTCGGTGATCCAGTGTTTGCACTGGATGGCGTTTGCCATCAGGTTGCGATGGGTGAGTTCTGCGCCCTTTGGCACGCCTGTGGTCCCACCAGTGTACAGGAGGCACGCAATATCCTCAGGCGATACTTCCACTTTCTTCGGCTTGTCCGGAGCCTTCTGAATCAGGTCTTGGAACCAGTAGGTATCCGCGTCACCACTGATGTCTGCGTAGTGGCCCTCCTTTTTCTCCTTGAAGAGCGTGAAGAGCAGCCGGATGAGCGGTGGGAGATACTCCTTCACACTGGTGACAATCACTCGTTTGAGCCCGGTGTTGGCGCGAATGGATTTCACCGCTTTGTAGAAATTGCTCATCACGATGATGGTCTCCGCGCCGGAGTTATTCACCTGATACTGTACTTCGCGCGGGGCATAGAGGGTGTTGATTGGCACTACAATAGCGCCCGCCTTCAATGCGCCATAATAACTGATCACGTACTGCGGCGTGTTGGCGATGTAAATAGCCACCCGGTCACCTTTTTGGACGCCGAGGTTCTGCAGAGCAGCAGCCAGTTTGTCGGCCAGGGCGTTCAACTGCGCGTAGGTGAGTTTGGCATCGTGGAAAATCGTTGCTACAACGTTGGGGTGTTTTCGGGCGGATTCCTCTAAGTTCACGTGGAGCGGGTATTCCGGATACGTGAGGTTTGGCGGCACGGTGGGCTCATAATGCTTCAGCCAGGGTCTTTCCATTTCTCCTCCTCTCTGCCGTTGGGCATCGGCAATTGGGTCTCTGCCCTTGTGGTCCGGGTGAAGACGGACCTTATTCCAATACGATCTAACATTAGTATAACAGAGATAACCGGGAATGTCAATGCTCGGATGGCTGCGATCACCCCCTTCCGACCCGAGTGGTCAGCGCCTCCATAAAGGTCTGAATACGCGTTCTGGTAGGTTCATCGGCGTGGGCGCGGTAGTCACACATATCCGACTCCAAGATGAAGCCGGGCAGACCGGTGCGGGCCGTTAACTCAGCCTTTATCGCATATTGACCCAGCGAATAGGGCTTGCAACTGCGGTTACAGTGCATGACGAAGCCATCCACTTCGTACTCGTTCAACAAACGTATCGTGAGCTCAGTCCGGTATTCCAGGCTTTGGTTCAGGAAGACAGTCGTGTAAGCCCGGGCTAGGCTCTCCAGGGGTTCGTTCCACTGGATCTGCGTGGACCACGCCCCTGTGTACGTGTCCACCACGAAACAGGCGCCATAATCCACAAAGTAGCGATAAAAGCGAAAGAGGTGATGCCATATCGCAATGTTGTCCCAGAGGAGTCGGTATCGCTCCTCTGGCAAAGCGCTGATGCCGCACTCCACTCGCTCCTCGACCTCCGCCTTGAGTTTCTTGTAGAACCCAACTGCCTCTTTGGTCCCCCGGAGCACCACGATGGGGGCCATATTGACGAAGAGGTCGGGAGCATTCAGGGGCGAGGGTTTGGCTTTGCATAGGGCGCGGATTTCGCCCCACAGCACGATGGCTCGGTTTGCCAACTCGATAGTTTCGCTCAATTTTCGTAGATGGAGAGTGCGACGAGTATGATGCTCCAGAAAAGCGACCATCTCGCGGAACTGGGCAAGGACATAGTGAACTGTGTGATCAGCGAGACCATCGTGGAGGAACGGCGTGTCCAGCACAAAGAGGGGGATGTTATAATGCGCTGCCAGCGCTTCGTACCACTTGACTACGGTGCTGCAGATATTATTGCAGCAAATGAGGAGGTGAGGACGAGGCAATCCGCCCAACGGCGCGTTTTTGGCGTCGAAGACGGACCCTAAGTTGCTCCGAGCATAGGAGCATAGATCTGGCGAATAACCCTGCGCCTCCGCCACCTGAGCCAGTGGGACGGCTGCCAGCCGTGCTCCACACAGCGCCCCGTAGTTCTCAGGATAGATGGGGAAAATGTCCATCGCTCGCAAGATCTCCACCGGTGCCCCGCTTGTTACCCAGGCCACTGGTTTGAATCGCCCGACAAACTTACCAATCGTGTAGTGCCGGGTCATTAGGCGTTCGAGATCCGCTGCGGTGCGCAGTTTCTTATATTTCTTTTCTCGCTTCCCCTCAGTCAAATCCTATCATCTCCACAAATGCCTCGACCCTTGTTCGCACTTGGCCCGAGGCCACCGTGTGCTCGGTTTCCAGGCATAGGTGAGGCACCCCTGCCCTCTCTAACACAGACTTCAGCCGTGGATAATCAAAAGCGTGGGGGTCGCAGTACTTGGGGATGAAGAAGATCACGCCATCGGCTCGGTTTTGCTGTATTAGTCCGATCAACCGCTCACCACGGTCGCGGCCCGGAGCGTGTTTGGAAGGGCAGGGGGCGCGATTCAGATAGCGCCTTGCCAACTCGACATAAGGATCACTACCGATGGCTACAGGCGTATCGAAATAGCGGCTGCCACTACATAGGTCATCGCCAACCACGTGGGCCCCCGCGTTCTCCACCAGTGCAACAAGCGCTAAGTCGTCGAGGATGGCTCCCGAGAGAATCAAGCGCGGCTTTCCGTCAGCGGGGCATGGGGGCTCGGTCTGCTGTGCCTCCACCACCTGGCGGAGTAGGGGATTATAGTCTTCTTTTGGCATCAGCATCCCGGCGTTCACGATGGCCAACACGTCGGCGGCAGACAACCTGTCACGCGAAGCATATAGGCGGGTCAGTAGGTCCCGCGTCTCGTTGTAAAGCGCGATACTCTCGTACAGTCGCTCTGTGGTTACGGGCGCATCGAATCGCGAACCCAACTCGGCGGCGAAGTGATGTAACTCGGCGACGGTGTAGTCCAGAGCGTGGGGGCTCTCTATCGCAGTCGGCAGGGCGAAATGGAGAATGGCTATCTCAGTCTGTGTCATGCGCCAGATATCAGCCAAACACTGCATAGTATCGCAAGTCTGGGGGAAGATGACGCCGGCTAGGAAATCAAACTTTCTCTTGAGCAACTGGTCGGTGCAGGAACGGGCCAAGGCACAGCAGAAACTGGGCAGCACGGCCTCACCCTCGGTGATGGGATCGGGGCTCTCCATTAGCCGGATGGGCGTGAACCCCGCCGCGTGCATTATTTCTTCCGGGGCATAGGTGCAGATGTAACCTAGGGCACGGCGGTCAGGATGGCGGGTGGACCAGTTCCGGCAGCGGTTTTCGTGGACAGCGCGCAGCGCTTCCAATGCATTCAATTAGCCCTACCTCACAGGCTATTTTTCACGCTGATGTACTGCTTTGGTTCTCCAAATAAGATCGGATCAAATTTGTACTGCTGAAATGGCCCAAAGTAACGTAGCGGATAAGCGACTCCGATCCGAAGAGCCGATCTCGGATGGCGGCCACACTCATCCCGGAATTGTGCAACCGGCGTATTTCCTCCCCCAATCCTTCCAGATACTCGATTTTCTCGCGGATGTCGGAGCCGGGATCGTCGCGCACCGTTCCACTACCTGCGAACAGACGCGTGAGTGGTAGTTGGGCTATCTTTTTCAACGAGGCAATGATGGTGTAGACGTTGTAGTCCAGTCGTAATACCCGATCTTTGCCGCCGATATACAAATCCCCGGAGAAAAGCCACTTGCGATCGGGTTCATACAAACAGACGTGCCCCGGTGCGTGACCTGGCGTGGGGATGATCTGGAAGCGATGGTGCTCGGTTTCCACCCACTCGCCGATAGGTTCACCACATGAGGGCTGTGGCCATCCCCAGAAGAGAATGCGGTAGGGCTGCAATCGCAACAGGCGCGGGTTTTCCAAGATGGGCAGCGTCTCTGGATGCGCGAATATGCGCACGCCACGCGTCCGCTGCAACTGAGCGTTACCGCCGATGTGATCTTCGTGGTCGTGGGTATTCACTATCTGCGCGATGGGCACCCCCGCCATGGCGCTCGATAGTTCTAGTGCGGTGTGGGCACAGCCGGTATCAATGAGCAGGCCATCCACCCAATACGCCGCCGTGAAATAGAGCGGGTGTCCGGCAATCGCGCGTGCCATGAGGATGCGGTGCACGCCCTCGATTTCGGTTACAGTGATCATGGTGGTATGTGGTCCTCGCTACGCATCATCAGAGGCGTTGCTCTAGTTCTTGACGTACGCGCTCTGGGATGGGGACGGGGCGGCCACCCTCGCGCATGTTCACGAACACTTGTACAGTGCGCCCGGTGGCAAGGAGTTGTCCCGTCTCGGCATTCAATACTTCATAGACCAGGGCGAAACTGGATCTGCCCAGATCCTCCGCCCAGGTGCGTATAGTCAACACCTCATCGAAGTGGGCGGGGGCGTGGTACGTGCATGAAGCCTCCGCGATGACAAAGCCGATCCCCGTTCGTTCTATGTCCGCATACTGCAGGCCCAGGTCACGGAAGTAGTTGACGCGCGCCACTTCAAACCAGACGAAGTAATTGGCGTAGTACACGACGCCCTGGGCATCGGTCTCCGCATAGCGGACTCGCACTTCCGACGAAACCACGTATGCCATGTCTTAGGCTCCTCCCATAGCGGTGGCAAGGTCCGGCGGAAGGCGACACACTCGGCCCTCGTGGTTCACGCATAGGTGCACAGTGTATCCCGTCACCAGCGTCTTTCCCGCCGCATCCACGATCTCGTAGCCGAAGGTCATGCCCCGGCTGCGCACCTCCTCCACCCAGGTGCGCACCCGTACCAGATCACCGTAGCGGGCTGGAGCATGATAGCGCGCATAGACTTCCGAAAGCGGAAAATTGATGCCCCTCGCCTCCCACTCCGCGAACGATTCGTTATTCACAGTTCGGAAGTAATCGCCTCGTCCTACCTCGAACCAGATGATGTAGTTCGTGTGATAGACGATGCCCATCGCATCCGTTTCCGCATACCGGACGCGGATTTCTGACTCGACGATTCTCTTTTCTTTTCCCATCGGGCCATCATCCCGCGGTTTATATCTTGCTTCCTGCGCCAGCGGCCTTCAGTTCCTTCAAGATCTCCGGGATGATCTTATACAGGTCGCCAACTAGTCCCAGGTCGGCGATCTGGAAAATGGGGGCATTCGGGTCTTTGTTGATGGCGATAATGTATTTGGACTCCTTCATTCCCGCTTGGTGCTGGATAGCCCCGGAGATGCCACAGGCAACATAGAGGTCAGGGTGCACTGTTTTGCCCGTCTGTCCGACCTGATGATCCGAATCAATCCAGCCAGCATCCACCGCCGCACGGGAGGCGCCGCATTCACCACCCAGTGCGTTTGCCAGTTCCTCGATCAGTTTGAAGCCCTCTGGTCCGCCGAGCCCCCGGCCACCCGAGACGATGATCTTGGCTTCCTCCAGGTTCACTCGGCGGCGCACTTCCTTTACCGCCTCTACCACCTTCGTTCGGATATCATCTGGGCTCAGATCCACATCTATCTTCTCCACTGTGCCCGTGCGGGTGTTATCTGGTGGGCGTGCGACCATCACACCGGGGCGGACCGTGGCCATCTGGGGACGATGCCGTGGGCAGACAATGGTGGCCATGATGTTTCCGCCGAAGGCTGGGCGGGTCTGGAGCAGGAGCCGCTCCGCGTCGTCAATGTCCAAGCCGGTGCAATCCGCAGTCAGTCCAGTGGTGATGCGCTGCGAGATGCGCGGGGCCAAGTCACGCCCGATAGTGGTAGCGCCGAACAGCATGATCTCCGGCTTCTTCTCTTGGATCAGGTCGGCGATGACCTTGGCGTAGGGGTCCGTGCGGTAATGGGCCAGTTCGGGGTGGTCGGCCACATACACCACATCCGCTCCGTGCCAGATAAGTGGCTGGGCCAATCCCTCCACTTGGTGACCCAAGAGCACCGCGCCTACCTGCACACCCAGGTGGTCGGCCAAGTCACGGGCCTTGGAGAGCAACTGCGGGACCACTTTGGTTAGTTGCCCATCGCGTTGCTCGGCGAAGACCCAGATATTGCGGTAATCCTCGGGTCGCACCGCGCCCTCGACCACCACTCCCAGTACCAGTGCACCCTCCGGACAGGCGTCCACACAGGCTCCGCAATCCACACAGATGTCGAAGACCTTGGCCTTTCCGTTCTGCACCGCGATGGCTCCAAAGGGGCAGGCTGCCTCGCAAGCGCCACAGCCAGTGCACTTTTCTTCGATGACGCGCAGTTCCATGTTTCCTCCTTCGCCTGTTAGTTAATCCTTATGTGTTGCAACGCCGACAGATGCGGTTGCCATCTGGCGTTTGATAGCCTTGCCTAACCGCTGGATGCCCTCCTCAATCATCTCTGGGCTTGCATTCGAAAAGTTCAGTCGGAAGGCGTCGCGCCCCGCTCCATCAGGATAGAAGGCTGTGCCGGGGATGAAGGCCACCTTTTCTTCAATTGCGACCTTCAGCAGTTCCAGACAATCTACCCCTGGGGGCAAACGTATCCAGAGGAAAAGACCGCCCTGAGGGCGCGTCCAAGTGACTCCTTCGGGGAAGTACTTCTCCATTGCCGCCAACATCACATCGCGTCGCTTGCGGTACACTTCCCGAATCTGCTTGACGTGTTGGCGCACGAACCCGCGCTGGCAGATGTCATTGACGATCATTTGGGTGAACGTGCTGGTATGCAAGTCTGCTCCTTGCTTGGCCAACACGAGTTTGGCGATGATCGCCTCTGGGGCTACGATCCAGCCCAGGCGGATGCCAGGGGCGAGCGTCTTGGAGAAAGTGCTGAGGTAGAGGGTGTTCTCCTTGTGCAAGACCACGATAGGAGTGATATCCTCGCCCTCGAACCGTAAATCTCCATACGGGTCGTCCTCTACGATGAACACTCCATACTTAGCAGCCATCTCCACGAGTTTCATCCGCCGTTCCAGAGACAATGTAACTCCAGCAGGGTTGTGGAAATTAGGCAGGATGTAAATGAACTTGATGGGATGACTTTTCAGCGCATCTTCGAGTAGATCCACCTGCATCCCATCATCGTCCAGCGGGATGGTGACATAACGGGCCTCATAAGCATTCCAGGCTTGTATTGCGCCCAGGTATGTGGGGCGCCCGGCGATCACGTAGTCGCCGGGGTCAATGAAAATCTTGCCGATGAGGTCCAGGGCCTGCTGCGAGCCGTTGGTGATCAGCACATTCGGGGGTTCGGCTGGCACGCCGTATTTCTGCATTTTCTCGCAGAGGTACTCCTTCAACGGGGGATAGCCCTCCGTTACGCTATACTGGAGGGCGGTTGGCCCATCGTGTTCCAAGACATAGCGGCAGGCTTCTTGGAACTCGCGGACAGGGAATAGTTCTGGCGCGGGCAAGCCCCCGGCGAAAGAGATGATATCCGGTCGCTGGGTGAGTTTTAACGTTTCCCGAATGATGGAACTACTCATTCCTACCGTTCGCTGGGCATACTTCGTATCCCAAATTGTGGTTACCTTTCCGTCAAAGCGTGATAAGTTCGGTGCCATGAGATTACCCTCCTTGCTCTCCTTCGATGATCTCGCGGAGTTTGACTCGGCGGGCTTCTCCGCTGAGGCACTCCAGGGTACGCACGCCCAGGGGGTCAATTTCCTCGCGAAGGAGGCGCACTTCCTCGGCGCTGGGAGGGGGCGTCTCGACCACCTGTGGTGCGTAGGCTAACTCGAAGCCCGTGCGAGCCTCGATGTCGGCGACGGAGACACCCGGATGATGTGAGATCAAGCGCATCCGCCCGCCCACAAAGTCGAAAGTGCCTAGGTCGCTCACCAGATAACGAGGCCCTGGCCGGCGTCCTGGTGTCTCCGGCACGCCAAGCCCACTCACAAAGTCCACTTTCTCCACGAACACCCGCGGCGAATGTCGCGGTACATACAGATACACCCGTCGCGAGAAAACGGTTACATCGCAGATGCCCCCACTACCAGGCAACCGCACGAGGGGCGCGGTATAGTCGCCAATGACGACATTATTGAAGTTGCCGTGAGGATCAATCTGCGCCGGGCGGAAGAATTCCTTCGGTTGCACCTGGGGCAGGAGAGCGTGACATATCTCGTCGAAGTCGAGTGTGGCCACTGCGTTGCCCAGCCACAGTTCTTCCACTCGGGTCAGTGAAAGGGGCGCCCAATCCTGGCAGATAGTACCACCTATGGCAGAGGCCATGACCAGGTTCGGCGCGTGGGTGCGCTTTGCCAATAGATAACCGGCGGCGACCAAGGGAGTGGCAATGCCCTGCACTACCATCTCGCCATCCTCAATCTGGCGGGCGATACAGACGCATATCAGTTCGTCAATGGTGAAATCCTTCGCTATAGTCACGGGTTCCGTTCCAAAAATTCGCGCAGATAATTTTCGAATCGCCCGGCCTGACACATCTCAACGTAGCGCAGTATCTCTCTTCCGTCCAGGGGGTACTCTGGATAGCACGAAGTCGGCCATGCTCCCCGCGGCGCCTCCACCACTGCGCTCACACGCACCCCGGGGACGTCAGCCAGCCGATCCAGACGCGCCACCACTCGTTCGGCGGTGACGACCACCTTTTCGGCGGCGAAAGCCAACTGCCAATCCAAGGCCCTGTTGCCGACGAAGGCTGCATTGCCCCAGTGGTCAGCCTCGCGAGCGTGGATAACGGCCACATCAGGGCGAATGGCGGGGAAAGCAACCACCTGTTCACCAGAGTATGGGTCAGTTACCAGTTTCACATCTGGCCGGACACGCAGGCAATCGGTGCCCAGCCAACCCTGTCCGGGCATGAAACCGACCCCCGCTGCTGCCGCCCGCAGGCCGTAAGCCAGACTGGCTTCTGATTCCTCGATGACGCGTACCCCTCCTTTGCCCGCCAGGGCTGTGAACATCGGGGCCAAGCCAAACCCCTCCAACCCAAAGTAACAGGTTCGCACTGCCGATATCAGACCCGCTCCCACTAACAGATCGCTCTCGTAACTGGCGGCCAGGCTCACGAGGGTCAGTTTACCGATCCGCTGCCGGATTACTTCGCGGACGAAGGCAACAGGCTTGCGGTACAGGTTCATCCCGCCTAAAGCCAATGTTTCGCCGGACCGCAAAAGCGCCACAGCCTCGGACAGTGCGATGACCTTGTTCATCGCCCCTGCGCTCCGTCGCCAGCAATCCATCCGTTGGCCTCCAGATGCTTGAAAAGAGGGCCAATATCGGTGATGGAGGGCACTACAAAGTCCACCTCTTCGCCTTCGCTGCCCTCGCCTACCAGAACAGTGACCATGCCCAGCCTGGCCGCTGGCCTTAAATTACGGATGGAATCTTCGAATAGGATACACTCTCCGCCCCGCGCAGGCAGTCTCTCCAATAGACGAAGGTACACTTGCAGTGCCGGCTTGCTGACATATTCCATCGCCACTACATCGAAGACGCGCGTGAAATGTCGTTCGATGCCCAATGCCCGCAGCACTCGCCAGGCGTGCTGAGCAGAAGCATTGGTGAAGACCACCTTCTCCAGATTTGTGGAGTCCAATGCGGCGTCTAACTCGGGGTTAGGGCAGATCATTTCCTCAACCGGAAAATCGTGTACGAAAGCCAAGTATTCCTGCGCGTCAACGTGGTGTTCCGCAATCAGCCCGCTCAAAGTTGTCCCATACTGTTCGAAATAGCGGTCGCGCAATGGGCGCACCAGTTCCCTTGGCAGGCCCACGCGGTCAGTCATATATTGCTGGATACGACGGCCGAGGACCTCCATCATCTTGGAATCGGGCGGATAAAGCGTGTTATCCAGATCAAAGACTGCGTATCGTAGAGCGCGTTTCATGAGATCCCTGACCAAATGCTCCGTTAAGTTGCGACCAGCATGGCTTCGCCCTGCGCTCCTGCTCCGCAGATGGCGGCCAGGCCTAATCCGCCACCACGGCGGCGCAACTCATATACCAGCGTCATCAGGATGCGGGCTCCTGTTGCCCCTACCGGGTGGCCAATGGCTACCGACCCGCCATTCACATTCACCTTCTCGGGATCAATCCCTAATATCTTGATAGCCGTGAGGGTGGTGGCAGCGAATGCTTCGTTGATCTCCCATAGTACGATGTTCTTTTTGTCCAGCCGGGCTCGTGCCAGCGCATCCTCCGCTGCTAATGCGGGGACGACGTTGATCAGCCGCGGCGCAGCGGAAGCCTGCCCGATAGCCAGGATACGGGCCAACGGTTCGAGTCCTCGCTCACGAGCCTTATTCGCGGACATAATAACCACCATCGCTGCCCCATCATTCAGGCCAGGGGCATTGCCTGCGGTGACAGTGCCCTGCTCCTCGAAGGCTGGTGGGAGGGCGGCCAATTTCTCGTAAGAGGTATCAGCACGAGGTTGCTCATCGGTGGTGACAATGACTGTGCCCTTCTTGTCTGGTACCTCCACTGCGAAGACCTCGTCTTTCCACTTGCCCGCTTGGAGTGCTTCCTGATAGCGCATATGGCTGCGCAGCGCCCACAGGTCTTGTTGCTTGCGATCGATGCCGTGCTCTAAGGCTACCTCGCTGGCGAAGATGCCCATGTGTTTTCCGGAGATGGGGCAGGTGAGAGCGGCGGTGAGTGCGTCCACCAACGGGGCGTGGCCCAGGCGGTAGCCCCAGCGGGCCTGTGGCAAGATATAGGGCACATTGCTCATGCTCTCCATGCCCCCGGCAATGACTACCTCTGCCTCTTCGTGGGCGACTAGCCACCACGCCCAGCGCATAGCCACCATTGCCGCCACGCATGCCTTGTCCACGCCGATGCAGCGCACCTTCTCTGACAACCCAGCACGCAAAGCAGCCTGGCGTGCGGGGACTTGGCCCAGTCCTGCGCTGGCGGCATTGCCCAAAATCACCTCATCCACCTCGTCGCCTGAGAGCGCGGCTCGCTTCGTCACCTCGCGGATGGCGAGAGCACCCAGTTCCACTGCCGACAGCGGGCGCAGCGCCCCACCGAAACGGCCAAAAGGCGTCCGCGCGGCGGCGACAATCACTGCCGGTCTCATACTACGTTCACCCTCTTGAGCAAAAACGTCATGTTTTCATAGTCCTTCCGGGCGTGTCGCCCAGGGAAGGTAAACCGGATATAGCGGCGTGTCGTAAACAGATGGATCGGTTGTGCTAAAGTAAAGGGCTTGTTCGGGGGGTGTTTCCCCCTCCATCCAAGTGAGATAAACTTCACTGGCGGTTGCATCCAATGCCAGGTTCTCCCGGCTCGTTTCTGAGGGCAGGATTACCTCCTCACTCCCCCAACCTCGCCCATCATTATGCGCATAATGGAGGTTAACAGCAATCGCTCTCATCTGCTCGAGGAGACCTTCGCTCCAAGCCAAATGCAAACCACCTGCTTCATCAGATACTAACTCGACGTCGCGCACCGCTTGGTTAGGGTTGGGTGTGGAAATGGGCAGATTCGGCCCCCACTCTCCCCCTGCCCACACCCGCTCGTAGAGCGCTGAACCCTGCGACTCCGATGAGAAGGGGCTTCCCGTGTCCGTCCACACGAGGTGCACCTGCCCGCTCCCATCTATGGCAAGGGCTACATCCTGGGCTACGCCGTCAACGGAGGAGATGTTCACTGGCTCGCTGAAATTTTGCCCATCAAAGCGGGTGTAATAGGCATCTACGAAGTATCGGTCATACATCCACTGGCTACTGTTAAGGCCAAATCCAGCCAGGTGAATAGTATCGCCCTCCACAGCACCCGTGTATACGCTTATGCGGTAGTCCCAAGGTGCCATATCGGTCCACATGCCATCCTGTTGGTACATGTACGAGGAAGCAAGGCCATGGCTGGCAAAGGCGTAGAGCCTATCTTGGGCTTTCAGGAGCACGAGCTGATAGCCCCCGGTGAGATAAAATGGGTCGTGATGTATGACCTGGGCCTCTGACCAATAGCCTCTCTCATAGCGACGGTAGAGGATATCGGTGCCATCGGCTGGCGCACCTTCGCTGGCGGCATATATCTGACACCATACCAGATGCATGGTCCCATCTGCTTCGAGACAAGCGCTCGGCGAAAGGCTGGACCAAGGGGACGACGACAGATTCTGCGTAGGGGTCCACATTTGCGACTCTGCTATCCAGCGGCGGTATGCGATGGCCGTTGTGCCAGAGAGATTATCGCACCAGAAGACATGTACATCGCCGGTTTGTGAGTCATAGAGCAATTGTGTTCCACCGAGCACATGGGCACGGGTTGTTATGCGGATAGGAGCGATCCAGCCACGAGCAGGGCCTTCTGCCTTCACCCAGTGTGCACCTAACATCTGTAGGGCGAGCGATGCCCCAATGGCCGCCGCTCTGCCCAAGACCATGATCGGTTTACCTTCTCTTTTCACCCCCGTTCCTTCGACAAGATTGGCGATCAGATGATGTTCTTGCTCTTCAGGCGAGCGACGAACTCCTTCGCCAGTTCCTGCGGTGAGCCCTGGATGACTTCGCCGGGTTCTTTGGGTGGTGGTGTGAAACTGCGCTTCACCTGCGTAGGCGAACCTTTCAGGCCCACCTTGTCGCGGTCGGCATCTAAGTCATCGGCTCCCCAAACGATTACTTCGCGCTCCCGGTAGGCACTGATAATGCCCGGCGCAGACGGGTAGCGAGGCTTATTGGCCTCTTTGGTGATGGTGAGCAGTGCTGGTAGGTCTGTTTCGATGACCTCATAGCCGTCCTCTAACGCACGCTCGGCCTTCACCTTGTTGTCTTCGATCTCCAATTTGCGAACGTAGGTGATCTGCGGTATGCCCAGGTACTCGGCTAACTGGGGGCCCACCTGGGCGGTATCGCCGTCAATGGCCTGTCGGCCAGCCAAGACCAAGTCGTAGTCACCGATCTTTCGGACCGCCAAACCCAGTGTAGTGGCGGTGGCCCAGGTATCCGCTCCCGCGAAGGCTGGGTCTGAGATGAGAATCGCCTGATCCACGCCCATTGCCAATGCTTCGCGCAGCGCCTCATCAGCCTGCGGTGGCCCCATCGAAATGACGATGACCTCCGCCCCTCGGCTTTCCTTGAGTTTGAGCGCCTCTTCGATGGCGTTCTTGTCCTCCGGGTTGATGATGCTGGGCACACCCTCTCGGATGAGCGTTCCTTTCACTGGATCCAAGCGCACCTCATGGGTGTCTGGCACCTGTTTGATAGTGACAATGATCTTCATCTGCCTTCCTCCCTAACCCTCAGCGTAGCCTCAGTCCGACGCGGCGGAACAAGTTACGAGCGATGACCTCGCGGTTGATCTCATTGGTGCCCTCGAAGATGCGGGTGATGCGGGCATCGCGGTACATGCGCTCGACGGGGTATTTTTTCATATAGCCCATACCGCCATGGATCTGGACGGCCACGTCTGCGGCCCGACAGGCTACCTCAGAACCGTAAACCTTGCACATAGCGGCCATAGTGGTGAATTCGCGCCCCATTTGGCCGGTGTCCATCATCCACGCTGTGCGATAGACGAGTGAACGCAGAGCCTCGATCTCGATGGCCATATCCGCAATCATCCATTGGATCGCCTGCTTGGTAGCGATGGGTTCACCGAACTGGTAGCGGCTCTTCGCGAACTCCAAGCACATCTGGAGAGCAGCATCCGCCGCGCCCAGGCAGCCCGCACCTAAACTAATGCGTCCCACATCGAGCGTTTTCATCGCCGTTAAGAACCCTGCCCCAAACTGGCCCAGCACATTTTCTTTGGGCACGCGGCAGTCCTCGAAGATGATCTCCGCTGTGGACGAGCCACGGATACCCATCTTCTCCTCTTTGTGTCCGGTCTTGAACCCGGGGAACTCCTTCTCGACGATGAAGGCGGTCACTCCGCCACGTGCGCCCAGCGCTGGATCGGTGACGGCGAAAACCGTTATCACATCGGCGATATCGCCGTTGGTGATCCAGATCTTAGAGCCATTCAGAATGAAGTAATCTCCATCCCGTATCGCCCGCGTCTGGATGGCGGCTGCATCGGAACCGGCGTTGGCCTCAGTGAGGGCGAAAGCAGCGATCTTTTCGCCCCTGGCCAAGGGCACCAGATATTTCTGTTTCTGTTCCTCGGTGCCATCCAGATAGATCGCCATAGCCCCGATACCGGTATGCGCGCCGATGATGGTGGCAGTGGAACCGCAGACTTTGTTCAGTTCTTCCATCAAGATGCAGTAGCCGATCTCTCCTGCGCCTGCACCACCGTATTTTTGAGGGAAGGGCACGCCCATCAGACCCAACTTGCCGGCTTTCTTGATAACCTCCCATGGCACCCGCTCGTCGCGGTCAATCTCTTCGGCGATAGGGGCCACTTCTTTCTGAGCGAACTCGCGGATCATACGGCGCAGGAGTTCGTATTCTTTTGGAAAGGTGAAATCCATATCTTCTGCCTCCTGACTCCATAGTCGAGAGCGCGTGCAAGCAACCGGATGCTCTCCGAACCGGTTACTTGCACGCCTTAGGCGGGATTACTTATCCTTGAACGTCGGTTTTCGCTTCTGGAGAAATGCGCCTACACCCTCGCGCATGTCCTCGGTTTCACACAATTTGCCGAATAAGTCTGCCTCCAATGGCAAGGCCTCATCGAGCGGCAGGTCTAACCCCTTGGTCACTGACTCTAAGATGGCCGCATTGACCTTAGCGCTTTTGGAGGCGATGACCTTCGCCAGGCGAGTGGCCTCTCGGACTACCGAGCCGACGGGCACGACCTTGTCTACCAGACCCAAGCGGAATGCCTCTTGTGCCGTGATGTTGGTGCCGGTCAAGAGGAGTTCGAGGGCCTTGCCCTTGCCAATCAGGCGTGGCAAACGCTGCGTGCCACCCCAGCCGGGCATAATGCCTAAGTTGGTTTCTGGTTGGCCGAACTGGACGCTGTCCTCTGCGTAGCGGATGTGGCAGGCCATCGCTAACTCATTCCCGCCGCCCAGCGCAAAGCGCCCGTTGATGGCGGCGATGACGGGCTTCTTGCTGTTTTCGATCTTGCGGAACAGTTGATGCCCTGCCCACGCCTTCTCTTTGCCATCTTCATACCCTTTGACCACATTGATCTCGTTGATGTCGGCCCCTGCGCAGAAGAATTGCCCTGCTCCAGTGATGATGATCACTTTCACCTGATCGTTGGCCGTTACCTCATCGAAAGCAGCATTCAGGTCCCGCACAGTTTGGCTGTCAAAGGCATTGGCTGGCGGGTGATCGAGAGTGAGGATCGCCGTGCGTTCCTCAATGGTTACGTGCACATATTGATAGTCGCCCATGATTGTTCTCCTTTCTTTTGAGACAATGCGAGATGGGAAGCCACGCGCTCCCCTTATCAAACAGTGTATTCTTTGAACCCCCGGCCGGCTTTTTTGCCCGTCTCTCCCGCAGCGACCTTCCGTCGCAGCAGATCTGCTGGGGCAAATCTCCTGCCGTATTTCGCTTCCAGTTCTTCCAGCTTCTTCAACACCACATCCAGGCCGATCTCATCGGCGTACTCCAGCGGACCCATGCGCACCAACTCGTTGCCTTTGCGCACAGCCATACCGATGCCGGCGATGCAGGCCATGTCAATATCGTTTACATTCGCGATACCCTCCGTTACACACAGGGCCGCCTCGTTGATGAGCGGCATCATCAGTCGATCCACGCTGAATTCGGTCCCGGTCTTGACCTTCCCCTCGGCCTGCAACTTCCGGATCATTTCCTTCACCGGCTCGTCGGTCTGATCACCATACCCGTAGAAGCCCGCTCCAGTCTTCTCTCCGTAGCGTCCGGACTGGAATAGTTCCTCGAATAGGACTGCTGCTTCCATCCGGTCACCATACTTCGATGCCAGGTACTTGCCGACATGATAGCACACATCAATGCCTAACATGTCCATCAGCTGGAAGGGCCCCATCGGCCAACCAAAGTTCCTCATCGCCTCATCAATCTCGCTTGCCGGCGCAGCACCCTCCTGCAGGGCGATCACCGCTTCGTTCAGATAAGGCATCAGCAAGCGGTTGACCAGGAAACCGGGACATTCCTTTACGATGACTGGGATTTTCCGCAATTCCTGGGCGAATTGTTGCACTGTGTCAATAGTATCTTGGTCGGTCTTCTCGCCGGGGATGATCTCCACCAGTTTCATCACGTGCGCCGGGTTGAAGAAATGCAGACCAATCACCTTGTGTGGGCGATTGGTGGCCGAGGCCATCTCGCTGATGGAAAGGGCCGATGTATTCGAAGCGAAAATGGCATCGGGGTGGCACACCTTATCCAGTTCGGCGAACACAGCCTGCTTGATCTTCATGTTCTCAGGCACGGCTTCGATGACAATGTCCACATCTCCGAACTCGTCGTAGGTGAGCGTCGGTGTCACCAAATCTAGTTTCGATTGCATCTCGCCAGGACTCATCTTGCCCTTATCCACGCGGCTCTGGTAGATACTGCGTACAGTCTCCATGCCTTTATCCAAAGCCTGCTGGTCAATGTCCTTCAGTACCACGGGTAAGCCCGAGTAACTGATGACCTGGGCAATGCCCCCGCCCATGGCCCCGGCACCTACCACTGCCGCCTTGAAAATAAACATCTCCTCACCTCCTCTGTGGGTTTGAACACCTTACCAAGTTTGAAGGGCGATCGCCGCCTCGGGCGAGCCGATGCGCACGAAATACATCCACTTGTCAGGATATTTAGCGAACGCGAGGTCATTGGCCTGGCCCAACGTTTTGCCGACGAAATATTCCCCGCTCTCTGGCTCGATGGCCACAATTTCGCCGGGGCTGTTTTTCTCCAACTGCGCTTTGATCTTCTCGTACACCTGGCGGCCCTTGGCCTCGAATGCCTCTTTGCTTTTCGGGTCCATCACATTCTCCCTCCTACTTGCGCTCGATAATGATCGTACCGCCCATACCACCGCCCACGCACGCGGTGGCCAGTCCCAGGGAAAGACCTCGGCGGATCATCTCATACAGCAGCGTGACGGTGATGCGCGTACCTGTACAACCCACTGGGTGGCCTAATGCGATCGCGCCGCCGTTGACATTGACTTTGTTCCAATCCCAGCCATCTTTCTCCAGTTCCCGGCCCACGGCCAGGGATTGGGCAGCGAAAGCCTCGTTCAACTCGATGAGTTCGATGTCGGTCAATTTCAGGCCGGCGCGCTTCAGGGCCTTGGGCACCGACCGGGTGGGCCCGATGCCCATGATCTCCGGGGGCACAGCGGCGTACGCGTAAGAGCGGATGTACGCCAGAGGCTCGAAGCCCAATTCTCGGGCCTTGCCCGCGGTCATGACCACCATGGCTGCAGCGCCATCGGAGATAGGGCAGGCATTTGCCGGTGTTACTGTGCCGTTCTTCTTGAAAACAGTGGGGTAGAGCGCAGCCTTCTGCACAGAGAGTGTGGGATTGATACACTCGTCCTGGATGATCTCCTCCCGTGCTACCTCCTGTCCGGCCACCTTCTTGGTGACGGGGACTGGTACGATCTCCTCGCGGAATTTTCCCGTCCGGGTGGCCATGAATGCCTTCTTGTGGCTGTTGACGGCGAACTGGTCCTGCTCCTCACGGGTGATGCCGTACATCATGGCCAGGTTCTCGGCAGTGTAGCCCATAATCTGGCCACACACCGGGTCGGTCAACCCTTCCCATAGGGTGTCAATGAACGTGGTGTGTCGCAGTTTTAACCCCCAGCGGGCACCACGGACCGTATAGGGAGCGGTGCTCATGCTCTCCGTCCCGCCGACCAGAAAGATTTCCCCATCTCCGGCCTGGATGGCCTGATAGGCGTTGGTGATGGCCACCATCCCGGAGACACAGTTGCGCTGCACCGTGTAGCCTGTGATGCGCGCTGGCACGCCCGCCATCAACGCGGCCACGCGACCGATGTTCGGCGCATCCGAATATTGGCCGATACAACCCAGGATGACATCGTCAATCAGGCCGGGGTCGAGACCGCTTTTGGCAAGCACGCCCCGAAAGGCAGTGGCGGCCAATTCTTGGGCCGTGACTTCCTTGAACGCTCCCCCATGAGCGCCGATAGGCGTGCGCACGCCCGCTACGATAACCACCTCTTTCATGCAGACCTCCTTCAGTGGATTTCGGTAATTGCTGCTATTCGCCCAAACATAAAAGGCAAGGGGCTATCTCGCTGACGATCATCAGCGCCCCTTGCCTTGAACAAGCAGGTGGTCTGGAGAGTTCTGGCGACGAACGCGCTTCAGGAGAACTCTTTTTGTGACCTGCAGCATTCGCAATCCTTTCGCCGTTGAAGGGATGGGCCCTTGGCGGCGCCCCCATGTTTGTTTCTAACTAAGTGCTATTGTAGCAGAAGACTGTTTTCTCGTCAACTTGGCGCATAGGAGCGCTATACGCTTGGTGTGCGAGTCAACCTTCGTTCACCCAAATGTCCAATTTGGAGTAAAATAGACGTAGGAGAATAAATGGCGATTCGGGTATTGCCGCCCCAGGTGGCGGCCAAAATCGCTGCCGGGGAAGTGGTTGAGCGCCCAGCCTCGGTGGTCAAAGAACTGATTGAGAATGCGATTGACGCGGCTGCCACGGAGATAGATGTGGAGTTCGTCCGAGGCGGCCAGCGCCTCATCCGCGTGTCGGATAACGGCTCCGGTATACCAGCGGCTGAAGTGGCCCTCGCCTTCGCCCGGCATTCTACAAGCAAACTGGAAACAGCAGAAGACCTAGAGCGCATCCGTACGCTAGGCTTCCGCGGCGAGGCTCTGGCGAGCATCGCTGCCGTTGCCGATGTAACGCTGATCACTCGCTACACTGGCGAAGAGGTGGGCACGCTCATTCGCCTCGAAGGTGGTGAGATCGTGCGACAACAGGGGCATGGCGCAACGCCTGGCACCATTGTCACCGTGGAAAACCTCTTCCGCAACACGCCCGCCCGTCTCAAATTCCTGCGTGGCGAAAACACCGAGGCCAAGCACATCACCGACCTGGTGTCGAAATATGCCCTGGCTTATCCTGAAATCCGTTTCCGCCTGACGCGTGAGGGTCGGGTCGTTTTGCAGACTACGGGGGGCTCTGCCTACGATGTCCTGGTCAAGGTTTTGGGGCTGCAAATGGCACAGCAAATGCTCGAAGTGCCCCCCACCGAGGAAGATGGCGTTCTCGTATCCGGTTACGTTAGCGCACCGACCCTCACCCGCTCCAACACCAGTTACATCACATTCTTCGTGAACCGGCGTTGGATCCAGGATCGCTCCCTGCTCTGGGCGGTGGAGCAGGCATACCATAGCCTGATGCCTGTGGGACAACACCCTGTGGCCGTCGTGCACATTATCGTCAGACCGGAAGACGTGGACGTGAACGTCCACCCCACAAAGCGCGAGGTACGCTTCCGAGATGCTCGGCGCGTTTTCGCCGCTGTGCAGCGCGCAGTGCGCAGGGCGCTGGTAGAGGGGGCTCCCCTCCCTTCGGTTGGTGCTCCCCTCGAGCAAACCACACCTGTGGATTGGGGGCGGCGACGCCGTCCGATCAGCCTGCGCCCACTGTCGTCACGAGAGCCAGGTGATGTCGGTCAATTGGGGATAGAGATCCAGCGTACTAAGGATGTGTCAGGAGAAAAAGCGCCCCGCGATGAAGTTTGGGCACCCGAACCTCCCATCCCATTTTCTCTTTACCTGCCTGCCCTGCGGGTCTTAGGGCAGTTACACCGCACGTATATCGTCGCCGAAGGCCCCGAGGGCATGTATCTAATAGACCAACACGCCGCCCACGAGCGAGTGCTATACGAGAAATTGAGCGCAGAACAGGCTGCCCATCAAGTGGTTCGCCAAACGCTCCTGGAGCCCATGCTGGTGGAATTGACCCCCCAGCAATCTATGGTGATGGAGGAAAATCGCGAGGCGCTCGCTGCCTTGGGCTTTGACCTGGAGCCTTTTGGCGGTGACACGTATCTATTGCGCGCCATACCGGCCTCTCTCAGCAAAGCGGACATCACCAGCGCACTGGCTGAGATGCTGGACGAGGGCGAGGAGACTCCCTATCTCCCGCGCTGGCAGGATAGAGCACTGGCCACGATCGTCTGCCATAGTGCAGTCAGGGCTGGGCAGGTGCTCTCTATCGAAGAGATGCGCGACCTGGTCCGCCAACTGGAGGAGACAGCGTTGCCCTATACCTGTCCCCACGGTCGCCCGACGGTCATCCGCCTTTCCTCCGCGCAATTGGAACGGCAGTTCGGGCGGGGCTGATGCCCGCAACCATTGTCGCCCCTTTGCGTATTGACTACTGTGGAGAATGGGCAAGTCTTGGATCACGTAGTATAATACTAGGAGGAGAACATCGTGAACAGGTTAGTCCGCCGTCGTTCAAAACGCATCATTGCTGGCGTTTGCGCTGGTCTGGGCGATTATTTCGGGATTGATCCGGCTCTGGTGCGGTTGGTCTTCGTTCTCTGGGCTATCCTGGGCCAGTGGGCGGTGGCTGTGTACATCCTCCTGTGGGTTCTCATACCGGAGGAGGGCAAGGAGGAGGCCGACCGGGGTACCACCGTGCGCGACAACGTGCGCGAAGTGGTCGAGGAGGTTCAACAGTTCGGGAGCGACGTGGGAGCCATGTTGCGGGGTGAGCAGACCGAGGCATCTTCACAGCGCATCATCCTGCTCGGGGCAATTTTGGTTCTGCTTGGGCTCGCTATGCTGGCCAACAATCTGGGGCTATTCGCCTGGTTTCAACTCGGGCGGCTATGGCCACTGTTATTGATCATCGCTGGCGTGGTCTTGCTAATCCGAAGTCTGGGGAGGAAATCATTATGAAAGAGGAACGTCGCTATCCGGGGATCGTAGGGCCCATTATCCTGATCGTGGTAGGTGTTCTCCTATTACTCAATACGTTGGGATACCTTTCCTGGGGGATCTGGGCTTCTCTGTGGCGGTTCTGGCCAGTCCTGCTCATCCTGGCTGGACTGGAGATCATCGTCAGTCGCTTGCGCAGCCCGATCGTTTATTTGCTGATGATCGCTGTCACGTTAACGGTGGTACTCGGCGTGATCGGGCTGTCGTTGGTCTGGGGGCAGCGGCCCATTAGCACAGCGGCGGGGTCACTGGTCATCGCCGAAGAGATGGCTGGGGCCACTTCGGCCCGTGTGGAACTGAGTATAGACGCGGGGGAACTGAAGGTGGCAGCGCTGATGGACTCTCCCAATCTGGTAACGGGTCGGGTGGATTACGGACCCGATTCGGGCGAGCCACAAAAGTCTCTCGTGGTCTCGGGAGGCCAGGCGCAATTCTATCTGCGAAGTGGTCGCCAAGGACGACTCTTCTGGTTGCCGGGCTCCAAGACGGGTGATATCTGGGATCTGCAGTTCACATCCGAGATACCGCTCGCCCTCCGCGTGAACGCGGGTGCGGGCAGAGTGAACCTGGACTTGCATGAACTCCAAGTTACAAATCTGGATGTCAACGTCGCTGCGGGTACAGTGATCATTACTTTCCCGGAGCGCGGGACGGTGAGGGCCGACCTCAATGGCGCAGCGGCAGAGTGGCAGCTGCGGGTGCCAGAGGGCGTCGGAGCACGGATAAACACTGCTGGTCTAGTCAACGTGCGCGTGGATAGTTCGCGCTTCCTCAGGACTAAGGAAGGCTACGAAACCGTGAATTTCGCCACAGCCAGAAACCGGGTGGAGATCGACCTGAAAGCCGCGGTCAGCAGCGTGGATATCCGTTGAACAAGGAACTAATTAAGGAAAGGGCTGGGACCATCCCAGCCCTTTCTCTTTTCCTATCTTAACGGGGGCGATTAAACTGTCTCTTCCGCCTCGGTCAGCGCGTCCTCGAAGATGACCAGGGCTTCATCCACTGCATCTTGGGTGACATTCAGGGCGGGCATGAAACGGAGACTGGTCGGTCCACAGCCCAAGATGAGCAGGCCGCGCTCGAAACTGCCCTGCACCACCGCATTGCGTAGATCCGGCACAGGTTCTCTCGTGGCTTTGTCTTTCACGATCTCCACGCCGATCATCAGTCCCAACCCCCGCACATCGCCCATCGAGGGATGATCGGCTTGCATCCGGCGCAGGTTCTCCAGCATATACTTGCCCATGCGCTCGGCATTGCCCAGATAGTCTTCCTCCTCAATTAGACGGATGGTGGCCAGTGCCGCAGCGCAAGAAATGGGATTTCCTCCAAAGGTATTGCCATGTGCTCCAGGTGGCCAGGTCATCAGACTCCGTCGAGCGGCCATCACTCCCAAAGGCATGCCCGATGCAATGCCCTTGGCGATGGTTACAATATCGGGCTCCACTCCCCAGTGCTCAATGGCCCACCACTTCCCCGTGCGACCCATGCCAGCCTGGATCTCGTCGTCCACAAAGAGGATGTCGTACTTGTCGCACAGTTCTTTGAGGCGGATGAAGTAGAGCGGGGGTGGGACAACATAGCCGCCTTCACCTTGGATTGGTTCCACAAAGAGCGCCGCTACCTCAGAGGCGGGAACGTATCGTGCCAGCACTTGCTCCTCGATGAACTTCACGCAGTAAACATCGCATTTGGGATATTCCATCTTGTAAGCGCAACGGTAGCAGTATCCGAACGGCACGTGGGTGACACCTGGGACCAGGGGGGCGAAGCCTTCACGCTGCACGTATTTCGATGCGGTCAGCGAGAGGGACCCCATGCTCCGGCCGTGGAATGCACCCACAAATGCGATCAGACGCGGGCAACCGGTGTGATAGCGCGCCAACTTGATCGCTGCCTCTACGCTCTCGGTGCCGGAGTTGGTGAAGAAGACCTGCATGGGCTCATCGCCGGGGATTAGGCTGGTGAGTTTCTCCGCCAACTCGATCTGCACCGGGTAGTAGAAATCCGTGCCTGACATGTGGATGAACTTCTCTGCCTGCTCCTGGATGGCCTTGACCACGGCCGGATGGCAGTGGCCGGTGGCGGTGACGGCGATGCCGGCAGTGAAATCCAAGTAGCGGACCCCATCCACATCCCATACTTCCGAACCCTGGCCGTGATCCATTACAAAAGGATAGGTACGGGTGTACGAGGGCGAGATTACCGCTGCGTCCCGTTCTACGTACGCTTTGGCCTTCGGGCCAGGAACCCTCAGTTTTTTCACCCTCGTCTTAATGGCTGTGACCATATATCCTCCTTGTCTGAAATGGCAACTTTGCCGTTCACTCTGTTGGATGTTCCTCATCCCCCGCCGACAATGGGGACTAGTTTCACGATATCACCATCTGCCAGCGTGTAACTTTTTTCCACCTGCCGACCATTGACCAACGCGATGGCTACGACAGACGGTGGTAGCCCCAGTTCATTGAGGAGTGCAGCGATCGTTTTTCCTGCCGCATCCTGACGAATGGGCAACTCATCGCTTTGCACGTACCGCTTGAGCAATCCAACTGGGATGATTTCCACACTCATTCCTTCACGCTCCTAGAGCACAGAGGGGTTGAGCCCCTACTCTTTGGCACTCAACCCCTCTGTGTTCCTCAGAAAAGTAGGTGGCTCATATCTGCACCAGATCGCTCAGGCCCAGTTCGTCCAATTTCTCTTCCGTCGGGATGCCGTTGCGGTCCCAGCCGCGCTGCTCATAATACATATCCAGCAGTTTCTCGATGTTTTCACGGCTGATGAAGGCACCTTTTGTGGGCCCGCTGCTCACTTCATCCAGCCATATACGTGGTGGTGGGTAGTCCCATTCGCGACCGAAGCCCTCTACCTCACGGATCCAGTAGGCCCGGGTCAGGTTCCACACCCGCTCCGAAATCTTCATCAAGTCTTGCCAGGAACGGTCTTCGCCGGTGATGGCCTGAAGGATGGGTGCGTAGTGGTCCAGACTGAGGCTTAATTCCACCCACTGCAGGCGACATGCACCCAAACAGTCGAACAATGGGCGGATGTGCTGCAACTCAATCACTTTGGCTGCTTTGTCGGGTGTGATCTTCTTGCGGCCTACTTGCAGATCGTAGGTGATGGACCAGGAGCGGTTATGATGTGCACCCACGTCGGCAGTCATGTAGGACAGAAGCATGGATGGTGCATCGCGAGACTCGTATCCGCTCCACTCCATGCCCTTCACGTGGATGGCGAAGTTCGCACTATCGCCGCCGAAGACCTGCGCCGCGTGTTTGACCCCCTCCGCCAGCACTGCGCCGAGGCCCTCGCGCTTAGCGATCTGCCGGAGCATGGCGTACACAGCCTCGGCGTTGCCGAAGCGAAGATCAATCCCGCCTGTATCGGCCAGGCCGATAATGCCGCGCTCGAAACACTCCATGGCGAAGGCGATCACGTTTCCACCGGAGATAGAATCGATCCCCAGTTCATCGGCCAAATAGTTGGCATAGGCCACATCCTCAATGTTCCCCAGTCCCACATCGCCGCCGAGCAGGGCGGTGGTCTCGTATTCTGGGCCCTCCACACGGATGCCGTACTTCTTGCTGTGCGACCACTTGCCACATGGGCTAGGGCAACCCTTGCATCCCTTGTCGGTGACCACAATGGCCTGGCGCATAACCTCGCCGCTCAGGTTTGCGCTGTCCTCCAACGCGCCAGACTGGAAATTGCGGGTGGGGAAGGCTCCTATCTCATTGGACCACGAGGTTACGCCGGCGGTGCCATACCTTTGCCATACTTCCAGACCCTTTGCTGCCTTGCAATCGGCGTACATCTTCTTCGAGAGTTCCCTGAATGCCTCTAGATCGGCGACTGGTATGCCCTTGGTGCCGCGCACGGCGATGGCTTTCACCTTCTTCGCACCCATCACCGTGCCTACCCCGCCGCGCCCAGCCTGGCGACCGAAGTCGTGACCGATGCAAGCGTATTTCACACCGTTCTCACCTGCCGGGCCGATAACCAGGATTTGAAAGGGCTCCCCGAGTCTCTTTTTCAACACCGTCTCCACGGTGATAGCGCCCTGGCCCCACAGATCCGTCGCATCCCGGATCTCGACCTTGTCATCGTCTATGACGATGTAGACTGGCGTTTCAGATGCGCCCTCGAGGATAATGCTGTCGTAGCCAGCGTATTTCATCTCGCCGCAGAAGTGCCCGCCCACACTGGCGCTGGCATAGCCCCCAGTGAGAGGAGACTTGGTAGTGATATCTAGTTTACCTGCTCCAGGGACCAGCATTCCGGACAATGGGCCAGCAGAGATGATGAGTTTATTGGCTGGACTCAGGGGGTCCGTCCCCTTGGGGACCTCAGTGTAGAGCAGGTATGCACCGAAGCCTCGGCCCCCCAGGTATTGCTGTGCCATCTTGGGGTCGAGAGGCTCACTCTGGATCGCTTTGGTGCTCAGGTTCACACGGAGGATCTTGCCGCCGTATCCGTTCATTGATTCTCGCCTCCTAGATGTCCGATCATTCGCCAATCCAAAGTGCGTTCATCCCACAAAACTCGACGCATTCACCGCAGAGGTTGCACTTGAAAGGCGATTCCAGCGCGGGATGGGTCATCATCACGCCCTCGGGGCACGCATCCACGCACGCCAAGCACTGGTCGCATAGATCTGCGTTGACATAATAGGCGCCGCGCTCGTTCTGGAGGATGGCCCCGCTTGGGCAGACGTCGGCACACTCGCCGCACTGGGTGCAGACTTTGACTTCGTAATTGCCTGGGTCGGGGAAATGTGGGATGATGGCCAATGAGGCCTTTTTGGGGTTGTTCTCGCCGAAGGTGCAGAGAGAGCAGGCCAACAGGCAGGCCTGGCACCCCGAACACTTGGAACTGTCTGCATACAGCCGCGATGCCATGTTCTGCTCCTTTGGAAAAGATACTGTTTCGATGGGCCGGTGTTGGGCCGCCTGAACCTTACGGCGCTAAGCATATATAAATCCGTGCAAATTGTCAAAACTGGATTTGACAAATGGACGGAAATGGGGTATACTATAGATGTACCCCGGGGGGGTATATGGCCGAAGGAGGCCCTTCGTGATGGATGCGCAGAAAGAGGAAATCACTAACCGTCTACGCCGTATCGAGGGCCAGATTCGCGGTTTGCAGCGGATGATCGCTGAGGACCGCGATTGTGGCGATCTCATTACACAATTCATGGCCGCACGGGCGGCGCTGGATCAAGTGGGCCTGAGCGTCATCACGCGATACATCGAGGAATGCGGCCAGTCGGCATTGGAAAACGAGGAGGGCAAAGAGAAACTAACTCGTGCCATTCGTCTGTGGCTGAAATTTTCGTAATCCCATAAATTTCTGAGATGGAAAGGAGAACCAGTTCGATGAGTGAGCCAGTTGCGGTAACAGATAAGACTTTTGTTGAGGAAGTGCTTATGGCAGAAAGCCCGGTCCTGGTAGATTTCTGGGCCGCCTGGTGTGGCCCTTGCCGTATGGTGGCCCCGATTGTCGAGCAGATCGCTGCCGAGGCCCAGGGACGCTTGAAGGTCGCCAAAGTGGATGTGGACCAAAATCCGGAGACTGCTATCAAGTACATGATACAGAGCATCCCCACGCTCATGCTGTTTGTAGATGGCAAGCCGGTGGAACGACTGGTGGGTTATATGCCCAAGGATAGCCTCTGGGCAAAAATCGAACCCCATCTGCCTTTGGAGTGAATGGGCATCAAAAGCGGGCGTCAGCCTAACGCTGGCGCCCGCTTTTGTTTCTGCTCGCCACAACACTATAATTAATTTGCCAACAAACAGGGGGAGTGCAGGAAAAACAAGATGAGCACCCTTCGCATAGATGGGGTTCACTTGACCATAGAGGATGTGGTGGCAGTTGCCAGGGCATGGGATTGTCCTGAGAGCATCCGTATCGCCCTTACGCCCGCGGCTCGTTCCCGGGTGTCCCGCGCCCAGGCTGCCGTGGAGAATCTCACCAGACGCGGGGAAACCGTATATGGCGTGACTACGGGTTTCGGGCGTTTCAAGGACCGGCGGATTGAACCCGAACAAACTGCTGAACTGCAACGCAACATCTTGAGGAGTCATGCGGTGGGGGTCGGCCCGTTGTTAGATGAAGGCACCGTGCGAGCGATGATGCTCCTCCGTGCCAACACGTTGGCAAAGGGCCACTCTGGCATCCGCCTGGAAACGCTGGAAACCCTGATCGAGATGTTGAACCGGGGCGTGCACCCGGTTGTGCCATCGCAAGGCTCGGTCGGGGCCAGCGGTGACCTGGCACCCCTGGCGCACATGGGCCTGGTGCTTATCGGCGAGGGCGAAGCCTGGTATCGGGGCGAGCGGCTGCCTGGCGGCGAAGCCCTGCGCCGGGCAGGCTTGCAGCCGGTCGTGTTGGGGGCCAAGGAGGGCGTGGCTCTCACCAATGGCACGGCGTTGATGACCGCCATCGGTGCTCTGACAGTCCACGCTGCGGACGAGTTGGTGCGCCTAGCGGATATCGCTGCGGCCATGAGTCTGGAGGCATTGCATGGCACACCCTTGGCCTTTGATGCCCGTATCCACGCTATGCGCCCCCATCCCCACCAGGCGGATTGCGCCGCCCACCTGCGCCGACTGCTGGAGGGCAGTGACTTCACCCGCCCACCCGAGGACCCTCACGACGTCCAGGACGCTTACACTCTGCGCTGCATCCCCCAGGTGCACGGGGCCGTGCGCGATACCATCGCCTATGCGATGCGGGTGCTAAGCACCGAATTGAACGCTGCCACCGACAACCCGCTCCTCTTCGTGGAAGGTGACCAGGTCGCATGTCTTTCGGGTGGTAATTTCCACGGCGAGCCCATTGCCCTGGCCATGGACTTCCTGGCCCTTGGTCTGACCGAACTGGGCAATTTCTCCGAGCGGCGCATCGCCCGTCTGATGGACGCCGACTCCAACGGTGGCATCTTGCCGCCCTTCCTCACCGAGCATGGCGGGCTGCACTCGGGCTTCATGCTGGTGCAGTACACCGCGGCCGCGCTGGCCTCGGAGAACAAAGTACTGGCCCACCCCGCCAGCGCCGACACCATCCCCACCTCGGCCAACACCGAGGACCACGTGAGCATGGGCACGACGGCAGCACGGCAGGCGCGGGAGGTGCTGGGCAACGTGCAGACCATCATCGCTTTGGAACTCCTGTGTGCGGCGCAGGGGATTGACTTTCGCCGCAAGACGCAGGGGCCCTCGGCGCGCCTGGGACGGGGCACGGCACCCGCCTATGCCCTGATACGCAGGGATGTACCCTTCATCGAGCGGGACACAATCCTATACCCGTACATCGAAGCCATGCGCCAGTTGGTGGTGAGCGGGGAACTCTTGCGGGCGGTGGAGGGGGAAGTGGGGCCTTTGGCGGGCGTTGATGAAATGGGCAAGGTGCGGTATACTTAGTAGTGGATGTGTACTTTTGCGTATCCATGTAGTCGTCAGGAGGTTTTCTGATGTCCTCTCAAGCGATTGTCAACCCCGAAGACCTGGAACGTTTTGCCCGCGAACTCAAGCAATTCAATGCCCAACTGCGCGACAGCACATCCCGGCTGCAGGGCGAGTTCCACCGCCTGGGCGACACCTGGCGTGACCAGGAGCATTACAAGTTCGCCCAGGAGTTCGAGCAAACTATGCGAGTGATCCACAGATTCCTGCAGGTCGCCGACCAACACATCCCCTTCCTACTTCGCAAAGCCCAGCGGGTGCGGGAATACCTGCAGCAGCGCTAAAGGAGGTGCATCGTGGGTGCGGTGCGGGCCAACCCCAAAGATATGCGCGAGTTCGCTGGTTACCTGAAGCGTTTCAATGTTATGCTGACCGAAGAGAAGCGCCAATTGCGGGCCCGGTTTGTGCGCCTGGGAGAGACTTGGCAAGACCAGAAGTATCAGAACTTTGCCCAGGAGTTCGAGCAAACCATGCGGCTGCTGGATTACTTTGAGAAAGCAAGTGAAGAGGTGGTTCCCTTTTTGCTAAAAGACGCCGAGATTTTGGAAGCCTACCTGGAGAGAAGACGGCGATGAGCAGTGGCGCTAATGTACGGGCGATTCAGGCCTTGGATGACCTGAAAGGGGCTCTGAATCGCTTCGCCGGGGAAGCACAAGAAGTGCTGCAGGCGGCAGAACAAGATATCCGGCGGACAGAGGAATGGCTGCAGGAACGCCTGAATCACTGGCGGAACGAAGTACAGCGGCGACAAGAAGAGGTGCGGCTGGCCGAGGCGGCTTTGGCCCGCTGTCTCGCATCTGGATACCGTGATCGCGATGGTCACTACCACGCCCCAGACTGCAGCGCTTACGAGCACGCTTTGCTCCAGGCCCGTGTCCGCCTGCGAGAAGCCGAGACCGAACTGCGCAATGTGCAGGAGTGGATGCGGGTAGTAGGACAGGCGGCCGCAGCGTACCGCACGCAGGCACAGCGTTTAGGCCGGCAACTCGCCGTGGACATTCCCAGCGCGGACGCCCTCCTGGAGCACAAGATTGCCGATTTGCAGGCGTATCTGGCTGTTGCGGTGCCAGCGGGGACGGGGGTGATCTCCTCTGTGGGCAGCATAACACAGGTAGGGGCAGTCCAATGGAATGTTGCCGGCGACAGCGAAGAGATCGCCAAACTCCAAGAGGGGTTGATGAGGCTCGAAGGGACAAGTCTCGGTCAGCCCATCGCAGCAGCCATCCATGAGCACGGCACAGGCGTGCGCTTTGGGCAAACCCCTAAAGATGTTATTGCCTATTTCGACCCTGATAAGAACGAGATTGTTATCCATGAACGTTTCCGAGACAGTTCACCCAATGTTATAGCGGCCCATCTCGCCCACGAGGGCACTCATGTGCAGTGGGATAGGGATGATTCCATTGATCAGGAGTACTACGCTTTCAAAGCCCAGGCGGAAGTCTGGAACCAGGTGAAAGGAAAGGAGACGGACGAGCAGTGCGATTGGGTAAGCTGGATGATTTCGCTGGGAGAGGGAAGAGCCAAGGCCATTATTCGGTTTCACTATCCCGACCTGCCAGAGAGTGCCTGAGCAGGTGCAGGAGGAGGTGGTTTATGGTAGAAGGATATGTTCCTTTTCAATCTACTCGGCCGTCAGCACCGTGCAGTTTTCTTTATCCTGCTGACTGGCAAATCCGAGAAATTGAGCAGGATGAATCAGTGGAATTCTTCATAGCCGGCCCACGAAGCCCGACTGGAACCTGCGCTGCATCCTTCACCGTTCGTGTGTCACCGGTGTCCCAAGAAATGCTGGAGGATGCAGCAGCTGCCTTTCTCTCCCGCTACCGGCCAGCTCCAGGCTTCAGTGAACTGGGACGAGCCTCTGGTATGGTGGCCGGATGTCCTGCCGTGGAGGTCGAGATCACTTATCGGATGCCCCTGCCACTCAATAGCATCAATGCCCAGGCGACTACCATTCGCGAGCGCCACATTTTCCTGAGGCGAGGAGGGCAGCTTTACGAACTTCTCTATATGGCACTGGATGAGGACTACAGAACCTGGCTGGAGGCTTTTCGCACCCTGGTGCGCACGTTCGCTTTCCTGGAGGAGCCTGTCGGTGCAACCTTTCAGCCTCTGGTCACCCCAAGCTCGCAGATACTACGGGAGGATGCGATAGGTTACGAGAACGATGAGGGCAAGAGCAGTGAGCAATCTGAACACGATCACGGCTGAATTGGATGAAGCCTGGCAACGCTTGCGCCAGCGTTGGGAGGAGACGAAAGCAATGTGGAACGACCCAGTGCGTTGGCAGTTTGAACGGGAGTTCTGGCAGCCGCTGGAGAGCCAGGTGCCAATCATACTGAAGGAGATGGAGCGGCTGGCGCAGGTGATTGCCCAGGCACGGCGGAATGTGAGGTGAGGTCACTGTCAACGGATTTTTGGAGCGGATCGAGCGGATGGCGACCGAAATCCGTTCCATCCGCTCCTGTGAATACGTTGACAGCAATCCCGCTCTTACGGAGGAATCCTATGCCCGAACCAGACCTGTTGCAACATCAGCGTGAAATCCTACGCACTTTCCGCGATGCCACCGCTCAGCGCGCAAAGGTCGAGGCTGAAGCGGAAGCCCGCCGCAAAGCCGACCGCGAGGCCGCCGACACAGACCTGGAACAAGTGCGCCAGATGGCCGCCGTCCAACTGGCCGAAGTCCGCAAGGCCCAGGAGGAAGCCCAGGCCGCCCTGGACCAGGCCGATCTGCAAGACCTCTGGGAACAAGCCAGACCATCCCCACCCACCGCCAGCCCCGATGCCGACCCGGCCCAGGAACTGGCCCGCTGTGTCTCTACGGCTACTGACGCACCAAAAGCAATACAGGCGGGTATTGAAGCATTGCGGCGGTGGCGTCTTCGCGCAGCTGTGCGCCGCCGGCTACTGATCACCTCTGCCGCAGTTGTTTTGGTCTTTCTGGCAGTCGTTTGCGCAGTGGCAGGTTATCGCACGTACCGGGAATTGCAGATGGCACGACTATACCATTCCGCAGTTACAGCCCTTGAGGTTGGGGAGTGGGACAAGGCTCGGGCAGGCTTGAATCAACTTATTGCCATGAATAGCAATTACAAGGACGCCCAAACCTTGCTGCGCGAGAGTTATTACCGAGAAGCGGTTGCAGCACTGGAGGCGAGCGAATGGGAAAAAGCGGCCAAGGCTATCATCCAGTTATGCAAACTGGAGCCTGCTTACAAAGATATCCCCGACTTACTTGCTCAGCATTCGCACCCACAGCTTTGGGGGAAGTTCTGGTTAGAAAGTGATGTGAGTTCTGTCGGTGCTATACGTAGCCATACAGCCGCGGTGCGTAGCGTGGCCTTCTCCCCAGACGGGGCAATTCTGGCTTCGGGGAGCGATGACGGGAGGGTGAGACTGTGGGATGTGGCCAGCGGGCGGGAGTTGCGCACCCTGAGCGGGCATACAGCCGCGGTGTGTAGCGTGGCCTTCTCCCCAGACGGGGCAATTCTGGCCTCTGGGGGCTATGACGAGACGGTGAGGCTGTGGAGCCCAACTGTCGTTGCTACCCAGTCGCCAAAGCAATAAACGAAGATTATTTCCGTTCCGGCAAGCGATGCTGCAGGGATTCATACAGGTCTTGATGTGCGACGCGGCGATACAACAAAGTTCCATGCCCAAGGTAGGTGGTGCTGGCGTGATGGGTCTGAGTGTTCTGACCGTGATGGAACCCCAGGACGCCCGTGGCCAGAAGAGCGCCCCACTATCCTCGATGGCGAACCGTTCGGAAAGTTAATTGGCCGTGTAGGTGATTGGATGTTTGCCATTGGCAGCACTGCCGTGGTGACCGCCGCTGCCGATGGCGAGTTGCTGCTGCTCATGAACGACCGAGTAGGATATTACCACGATAATAGCGGCTCGATCACGGTGGAAGTAACAGTAACCGCAGCCCGGTAGTAGGACTTTGACTTCGGGACACGGTTATAGGCTCGGGGGACTGACCCAGTGAAGTAGGATATGGGCGATATGTTTAGTGGAGGTTTTCTATGCCTTCGGAGCGAGACCTGATCCAACAAGTCCAATCCCATGTCAGGCGCTTAGTCCAGGCATTGGCCGATGCCCAATACTGGCATGACCGCTGGCTGGGGCAGGCGGAGCAGGAACACGAGCGCCGCATAGCCGAGATTGACAGCCATCACGAGAAAGCCATGGTTGAGGCCAGGTCAGTCTACGAGGCGACGTTAAGGAGGGTGAACGAAGAGAATAGCGCTATCATCAGCACCGCCGGTCTGTGGGCTGCGCCCTGGGACGACTCCCTTTGGGCCTCATGGAGTCCCGTGGCGGAGGGCATTCCCCGCTTGACCCGCATTGGCGAACTGGTGGAGGCAGGGCGACGGGATCGGCTCGCTTTTCCCGCCCTCTTGCCCATCGTCGGCGGGCGCAATGTGCTGATAAAGGCCTCTGGCGCAGGGAAAGAGATAGCACGGGCAGCCATCCAATCGGTCCTGCTCCGGTTGCTGGTAACCCTACCGCCCGGCAAGCTACGCCTTGTGGCTGTTGACCCGGTCGGGTTAGGTTCCACGGTGGCCGGGTTCATTAAGGGACTGCCCGAGTTTCTGACTGGCGGTCAAGCATGGTTCGAAGACCGTCACATTGAGCAATGCTTGGCGGACCTGGAAGCACATATGGCGATGGTAAAACAGAAGTACCTGGGTGTCACTTTCTCGACCATGGAAGAATACAACGCCTATGCTGGCCAGATAGAAGAGCCGTATCGGCTGCTGGTCGTGGCCGATTTCCCTTCCCGTTTCACAGATTCGGCGGCGCAACGGCTACTCAGTATTGCTACCAATGGGCCGGGCACGGGTGTTTATGTACTGGCTATGGTGGATGCTGATTGGCCGAAGATGCCCTATGGCTTTAATCTTGCTGATCTGGAGCGAACGGCGACTGTCATCACCTGCAATAATAAGGACTGTATCTGGCGGGACGCGGATTTCAAAGATTGCCACCTTGAACTCGACCGCATTCCCTCACCAGCGGACTTTGAGCGATTTGTGAAAGTGGTCGGTGCAGCAGCAGTTTTGGCCAGCGAAATCAAGATACCCTTCGAGACGGTGGCGCCAACACGAGCACGCTGGTGGCAAGGCGACTCGCGCGCTGGCATAAAGGTGCCGATCGGCCAATTTGGTGCGCGGGAAGTTCAGTATTTCACTCTCGACGAGAAATTGCTAAATAGCGCACTGATCATTGGCAAGACCGGATCCGGCAAAAGTACACTATTGCATGTATTGACTCATAACCTGGCTCTGACCTACTCTCCGGAGGAAGTGCAACTGTATCTGCTCGACCTGAAGGAGGTGGAATTCAAGGACTACGCCACATACCAGTTGCCGCATGCCCGCGTGGTAGCCATCAATTATGAACGGGAATTTGGCCTGAGCGTGCTGCGCGGCCTCGACGACGAGTTACGGCGGCGTATGGACATATTCCGCCAAAAAGGCGTTACAACACTGAGTGAGTATCGGAACAAGACAGGGGAAAAACTGCCACGCATACTTCTGATGGTGGATGAGTTTCAGGAGTTATTCAGAGAAGATGATGCTATAGCCAGCCAGGCAGGACTTATTTTGGATCGCTTGGTGCGTGAGGGAAGAGCCTTTGGAATCAATATATTGTTAGCCTCACAGACACTTACAGGGCCCTACACGTTGGCATTATCAACCAAGAACCAGATTCAAATACGAATTGCCTTGCAATGCTCAGATACTGACTCTCGGTTGGTATTGAGTGACGACAATGACCACGCGCGCCTGCTCGGGAGACCTGGTGAAGCCATCTACAACGCGGCGAACGGACGCGTGGAAGGTAACAACCGGTTTCAAGCGGTGTGTTTGGCGCCAGATGAACGCAGGCGGTACTTGCAACAGATCCAGGAGATGGCCCAGCAGCGCGGCTACGTCCCGCCACAACCCCAGATCGTCTTCGAGGGCAAGGCGCCAGCCGATGTGCAAAAGAACCGACCGCTACACGACCTGCTTATGCGCTCCCCTCTCCCGCGCACAGGAGAAAGGCCTGGGGTGAGGGGCAAAATCGCCGCCTGGCTCGGCGAGCCCGTCGCTATTAAAGACCCCACAGCCGCCTATTTCCGCCGCCAGAGCGGGAGCAACCTGCTTATTGTGGGCCAGAACGACGAAGCAGCGATGGGAATGATGGTTACAGCTCTCATCAGCATAGCCGCCCAACTCCCCTCTCCTAGTATTGGGAGAAGGGTTGGGGGTGAGGGTCGCTTCTACGTCCTCGACTTCGGTCTAACAGACGCCCCCTACGCCGGTTTATTCTCAAAGGTAGCTGAACTGCTGCCCCACCCAGTGCGGGTAACTGGCCGCCGTGGGTTACCTGAAGTGATCGCCGAGATCTCCGCCGAGGTGAACCGGCGGATGCACGCGGATGACACAGCCGCTTCGCCGATCTATCTGTTCATCTACGGTCTCCAACGCGCTCGTGACTTGCGCCAGGAGGAGTTTGGTTTCCCGATGCCCGGCGAGCAACCCGTCCCACCAAGCCCAGCCAAGCAATTTGCCACCATTCTGCAGGAGGGGCCGGACTTGGGTATCCACTCCCTGGTCTGGTGCGACTCCTACACCAACCTGACCCGCACACTGGATCGGCGTTCGCTGCGTGAATTCGAGATGCGGGTTGTCTTCCAGATGAGTGCCGAAGATTCCAGCAACTTGATTGATACCCCTGCAGCCAGCAAACTAAGGCCATATCGAGGGCTGTACTACAGTGAAGAAGAAGGTCGCTTGGAAAAGTTCCGGCCTTATAGTGTGCCGTCAATGGATTGGCTGGCCTGGGTTGGCGAGCGGTTACGGGGAAAAAGAAAACGCTAACTGGATAGAGCCTGCACTTATCGGCTGACCAAGCATGTGCGTCCGCATAGGGAGGACCAAATGGCCACAAGTACGGATTTTGTGACCAAACTGGCGATGGCGATGGAAGCCAACAACAGCCAACTCTGCGTCGGGCTTGATCCGATGCCCGAACGCTTCCCGCCCGAGGTATTGCGCGAGCACGACCCCATCTTCACCTTCATGAAGATGATCGTGGACGCCACCGTGGACTTGGCTTGCGCCTACAAGCCCAACATCGCCTTCTACGAAGCCCAGGGTTTGCGTGGACTGACCGCTTTGCAGCGCCTTATGGCCTATATCCCAGACCACATCCCGGTCATCCTCGATGCCAAGCGGTCCGATATGGCCCATTCGTCCGCTGCTTATGCTCATGCTTCCTTTGAGGTCTGGGGAGCAGACGCGGTTACCGTCAGTCCCTACTTGGGTCTGGATGCCCTGGAGCCCTTCCTGGCCTACCGCGACAAGGGCGTGTTCCTCCTTTGCCACACCTCCAACCCAGGCGCAGCCGAGGTGCAGGGCATGAGGTGTGGCGGCCAACCCCTTTACCGCTGGGTGGCCGAGCGCGCCCGCAGCCTGAACCAAGCGGGCAACCTGGGCCTGGTGGTCGGTGCAACTTATCCTGAAACGCTCAAAGTGCTGCGTGCTGCTGACCCAACGATGCGCTTCCTGGTGCCTGGTATCGGCGAACAGGGCGGCGAGATCCGCGCTGCGGTCCTGGCTGGGATGGGAGCCCGTCCTGACAGCCTGATCCTCAGTTCCTCGCGGGGCATCACCTACGCCGCCGACCCCCGGGCTGCAGCCATCGCCCGGCGGGACGAGATACGGCGGGCGCGTGCCGAGGCAGCCGCGGTGCCACCACCTTCGCCCAGTGCGGCCCTGGTAGAAGAAGTGGCCCTGGCCCTCTACGACTCAGGGTGTGTGCAGTTCGGCGACTTTGTGCTGCGCACTGGCAAGCACGCGCCTATCTACATTGACCTACGCCTCCTTGCCTCCCGGCCGGTCCTATTGCGCCTGGTAGCGGGAGCCTACGCCGACCGACTGGCTGGCGTGACCTTCGACTCCCTGGCGGCTATCCCCTCCGCCGGGCTGGTGCTGGGCACGGCGGTGGCACTGGAGACCGGGCGTCCGCTCATCTACGTCCGACAACGAGTTAAGGACTACGGGACGCAGAAGGCTATCGAGGGTACGTATCGGCAGGGCGAACGGGTGGTGGTTCTGGACGATTTGATCTCCAGTGGTGACAGCAAACTGGAGGCCATTGGCATATTGGAGGAGGCTGGTTTGATTGTGGAGCGCGTGGCCGTGCTGATAGACCGAGAGCATGGAGGACGGGAGGCATTGAGAAAGGCGGGCTATCACCTCGATGCCGTGCTCACCCTGACCGAATTGTTGGACGCGCTGGTGGCGCGGGGACGACTTTCCAGTACCAAACGCGACGAGGTGATCGCATTTGTCCGCCAGGAAAGGGCAAAATAGGAGGTGGGAGGATGGTGAAACGAGTCATTCGTGCCCCCCGAGGAACAGAGATTTCCTGCAAGGGCTGGCTACAGGAGGCGGCCCTGCGTATGCTGATGAATAATCTCGACCCAGAGGTGGCAGGCGACCCCGACAATCTCATCGTTTATGGTGGCCGGGGCAAAGCAGCCCGTAACTGGGAATGCTTCGATGCTATCGTCGCCTGTCTGCGAGAATTGGAGAACGATGAGACATTATTGGTGCAATCGGGCAAGCCAGTAGGCATCTTCCGGACTCATCCCGACGCTCCGCGAGTGCTGCTCGCAAATTCCAATCTGGTGCCCCGTTGGGCCACGTGGGAGCATTTCAACGAACTCGAAGCCAAAGGGCTGATGATGTACGGTCAGATGACCGCCGGCAGTTGGATCTACATAGGAACCCAGGGCATCCTACAGGGCACCTACGAGACGATGGCTGCTGCGGCTCGGGCCCAGGGTTGGCCCAGTTTGAGGGGCAGGTTCGTGCTCACCGCCGGATTGGGCGAGATGGGTGGAGCGCAACCGTTGGCGGTTACGATGAACGAGGGCGTGGCCCTGGTCGTCGAGGCGGATCCATGGCGCGCTAAACGCCGTCTCGACACCCGTTACCTCGATCGCGTGACCGAGAACTTGGAAGAAGCCATGACCTGGGTGCAGGAAGCAGTGGATGAGAAACGCCCCCTCTCCGTCGGCGTAATTGGCAATGCAGCCGAAGTCTTCCCCGAACTGGTCGTGCGTGGCGTGACACCTGACATCGTAACCGACCAGACTCCCGCCCACGACCCGCTGAAGTATATCCTCCCCGGCCTTTCTGTCGAGGAGGCGAAAGCGCAAGCAGAGGCCGACCCGCGGGGCTACACTGAACGAGCCAAGGCAGCCATGGCCGCCCACGTCCGGGCTATGCTCGATTTCCAGAAGCGGGGTGCGGTTGTCTTCGACTACGGCAATAACATCCGCCAGCAAGCATTGGATGCCGGCGTGAAAAATGCCTTCGATTTCCAGGGTTTCGTGCCGCTCTACATCCGGCCGCTCTTCTGTGAGGGCAAGGGGCCCTTCCGCTGGGTAGCGCTCTCGGGTGACCCACAGGACATCTACGCTACCGATGAGACCATCCTCGAACTGTTCCCTCACGACGAACACCTGTGCCGTTGGATCAGGATGGCGCAACAGAAGGTGGCTTTCCAGGGCTTACCGGCGCGTATCTGCTGGCTTGGCTATGGCGAGCGAGCAAAGGCTGGGCTGGCCTTCAATGATCTGGTGGCCAGCGGCAGGGTGAAAGCCCCCATTGTGATCGGGCGCGACCACTTAGATGCCGGGTCGGTGGCCTCACCGAACCGCGAGACGGAGGGGATGAAAGACGGTTCGGACGCCGTCGCCGACTGGCCACTGCTCAACGCTCTCATCAATGCCGTCGGTGGGGCCACCTGGGTTTCGATTCACCACGGTGGAGGAGTGGGCATGGGATATTCCATTCACGCCGGGCAAGTCATCGTGGCCGATGGCACCCCCGAGGCAGCAGTGCGACTGCAGCGCGTGCTGACCACTGATCCGGGCATGGGCATCCTGCGCCACGCCGACGCGGGCTATCCCGAGGCGATCGCCGCAGCCAAGAGGCACGGCCTGGTAATACCGATGCTGCGCGTTTGACGGGCGCGCGGCCAACGTAATATAATTTGTTCAATCGGACAGTAGCAAAAGGCTGTGAGCAGGGAGAATAAGCACCATAGCGGGGCCACAGAGAATCGGGGGCAGGTGAGAGCCTGATGCCAGCGCCGGTGCCGAATGGACCTGTGAGCCGCAGGGCGAACGGAGCACGTCGCTCTGAGTAGTCCGTGCCGGAATCGCCACCGTTATCATGGCTGAGGATATCGGGAGCGTAAACTCCCTGTATCCGCAATGAGCGAGGCTGGTCTCCGCATCCTTTCGCCCGCTGCTCAGGGCGGGTTCTTTGTTGGAGCGAGAGATGGCCTAACGGGGTGGCACCACGGGTGTCCATACAGACCCTCGTCCCCACAAAGGGACGGGGGTTCTTTGTTCAGTAGGAGGTGTGTATATGAAACAACGGGTTTTCTCTGGCATTCAACCCAGCGGCGAGAGTCTGCATCTGGGCAATTACTTGGGCGCGATCAAGGGCATGTTAGCGCTGCAGGACAGCCACGACTGCATCTTCGCCGTGGTGGACTACCATGCCATCACCGTGCCCTATGACCCGGCTTCGATGCCCGCCCAGAAATTCAATGCCATCGTAGAGTATATGGCTGCCGGACTGGACCCCAGAAAATCCATATTGATTATCCAGTCCGATGTGCCTGAGCACACCGAACTGGCATGGCTCTTGGGTTGCATCATGCCCGTTTCCAAGTTAGAACAACTGCCGACCTACAAGGACAAAAAGGCGCGCCAGCAATCGCCTACTATGGGCTTGCTGGATTACCCGGTGCTGATGGCTGCGGACATACTGATCTACAAAGCATCCCTCGTCCCAGTGGGGCAAGATCAGTTGCCGCATATCGAGTTCGCTCGAGAAGTGGCGCGCAAGTTCAACGCCGCGTTTGGTGAGACTTTCCCAGAACCGCAGGCCTATCTCACCGAAGGAGCGGAGGTACCCAGCCTGCTGGGAACAGGCAAGATGTCCAAGAGCGTGCCCGGCAGTTTCATCGCTCTCAACGACTCGCCAGACCAGATACACCACAAACTGGCCGTTGCCGTCACGGACCCGGCCCGTCAGCGGCGCAGCGACCCCGGCGAACCAATGCGCTGCAATATCTACGCCATCCACCGCCTCTACACGCCCGTGGACCGATTGGCGGAGATTGCAGATGGCTGTCGTGCGGCGGATATCGGCTGCTTGGAATGCAAAGCCATCTTGGCTGAGGAGATCATCGCGGATCTAACGCCCTTTCGCGAGTGCCGCGCCCGGTTATTTTCTCACCCTGACGACGTACGTGACGCACTGCGGGAGGGGGCTAAGCGGGCCCGACCATTGGCCAGGGCTACGTTAGATGAAGTGCGATGCGTAATGGGGCTGGACAGGATATAGGTCAGACGGGATCACAGGGATACGGCTCTGCGTCCGTCCGCGCACGCCATGCCTCCTGCACCTCGGCAACCAGGAAGAGCGACCCCGTCGCCACCACGGGCGTGCCCTGTCCGGCTATCTCCAATGCTGTGTCCAGGGCTGCTGCGGGGTCGGGTGCCACGTGGGTCTCGATGCCGTAAGGCTCGGCCAACTTCAGCAAGACATCTTGTGGGTTCGCCGCCCGAGCATGGTGCGAGGCGGTGAGCACAACTGCCCTGGCGTGGGGCAATAGTTCCGCCAGCATGCCAGCGGCGTCCTTGTCAGCCGATACGCCAAAAATGAGGACGAAGCGGTCGATGAGCAAGTAATCTCGCAGCGCCGCCACCAGGCGGTGCACCGAGTCGGGATTGTGTGCGCCATCTACGATGAGAGCAGGGTTCCCGCTTAACACTTCGAGCCGGCCCGGCCAGTGCGCCAAGCGCAGGCCCCGCCGAAGCGCACTCCTACTGATGGTCACACCTTGCCTTCGCAGTGCTTCGATCGCAGCCAATACCACCGTCACATTGATGAGTTGGTGTTCGCCGAGGAAAGGGATGCGTAGGTTGGCATAGTGGACATCGGGGCCAGTGGCGCGGAAACGCTGGCCACGCCTGCTCCAGGAGCGCAACTGATAGGCCCAATCTCGGCTCACGCGGGTCAGCGGGCTGCCCTTGTCCTGACTGACATGCTCGATGACCGCCATAGCCTCGGGCACCTGTGGCGCACTGACCACCGGCACGCCTGCCTTGATGATGCCTGCTTTCTCCGTGGCGATGGCCTCGATTGTCCAACCCAGGTAGATCATGTGATCGAGGCTCAGCGAGGTGATGACCGCCACCAGGGGCATGACTATATTTGTGGCATCCAGCCGTCCGCCCATACCAACCTCCAGCACGGCAGCATCCACGCCCTCCTCGGCGAAGTACAAGAAAGCCAGTGCCGTTGCCACCTCGAAGGTGGTGATGTCCGGAATGCGTTCGGCATAGGGGCGCACGCGGGTGGTGACTTCAGCAAAGCGCTCCTCGGTGATGAGCGTGCCGTTGATCTGGATGCGCTCACGAAAGGTGTGCAGGTGAGGCGAGGTGTAAAGACCGGTGCGATAGCCTGCTTGTTGGAGTACCGAGGCCATCATGGCACAGGTGGAACCCTTGCCCTTCGTCCCCGCTACATGCACGCTCCAGAAGCGGTGATGTGGATTTCCCAGATCCGCCAGCAGCGCGCTGACGCGGTCGAGGTTGAAGTTCTCCGGTGCATAGGCGGCGGGCTGGTTCTCGCGATTGGCGAGACTATAGAGATAGGAGAGGGATTCGGTGTAGTTCAATGGGCCCCCTTGTCGTATCGCGTGAATTGGCTGGAATTGTAAGCCGTATGGGGAAAAATGCAAGTGAGATTGGGCGTAGGATAACAAAGTGGACTGGGGATGTAGACGGCTAACGCCAGTGCTGATGGATCAAAAGGCTGCTGGAGTCAATCCGGACAAAGCCAAACGAAGTCTTTTATCCATAGTCAGACACGATAGAACCTTAATTTAGGGGAGTGGTCGCTGGCGCACACGTCCGCGTTCGACAACGGTGAATTTCCCTTTCAGTAGCAGACCGCTAATGGCCAAGGGTTTTAACAGGCGTTCCGCTGGCTCTTCTGGGGTTACTGGAACGAACCGGAAGTATATTACACCTGCTGGTACTGGCAATTTCCGCCGATAGATCGGTTCTCCGTAATCCCGATCGAAAGCGAACACAATGCAATGGTCATTGGCAGCGCGGGTCAGAACCTCGCGATCTTTAGTGCCGGGTGAGTCTTCAATAATTGCCTTAACCTCGTAGCCAGCCTCTCGTAGACGGTGCACGCTCGTTAAGGGGAAATTTTCATTGGCCAAAAACCGCATTACGTCGCTCCGCTTGGTACTATGTACAAAGATTCCTCATGCATACACTCGGCAGCGAAAGCGAACACTGCTTGCAGGGCCTTAGGGGTAAGCGTTGGATAGTTCTCTAATACTTGTTTTTCTGTCCACCCCGCGGCAAAGAGTCCCAGGATGAAGTCAACGGCAAGCCGCGTGCCCTTCACCACAGGCTTGCCCAACAAGATTTCTGGGTCTGAATGGATGTAATCTCGCCAATCCATCTTTCTCCTCCCCACGGCTGGAATTCTCCCTGAGACCAACGGGATTTGTGTTCCTATTTATAGGAGCAGTTGACGAAATGTAAAAACGAAAACCTTCACCAGAACCATCTCGTCCGCCACTCATCTTCACGGTCTTGAGGCTGAATTCGAGGGTCTATTTCATCCCAGCCTGCCAGGGCAAGGACTTTGGCGATGGAACAACTACTCGTCTCCCGTCGTTGTCATATTGACTAACAGCAGGCGATGGGGTAAACTAACATCACGCAAAGGCAAAATATCACACCTGGGAGGCCAATCTCTTGAGAGCAAAATGGTTCGTCGCCATCTTATGCGCTGCCCTTGCATTGTTCCTCGCCAGTTGTCGGGCTGGCCCGCTTATCTATGACGTGCAGATCCGCCCCGATGTCATCTCACCCAATGCCGATGGCGTGGATGACGTGGCTGCCGTTTCCTACAAGATCGGCAGCAATGCCAACATCTCGATCTATTTGATAGATGCTCAGGGGAACAAGCACTACTTCCGCCGTGACGGCCGCCGTTCCCACGGCTCCTACACCGCCCTCTTCAGCGGCGTGATTGACGGCCGCATGCTTCCCGATGGTACGTATACGATGGTCCTGGAAGCAACCAATGAGTCTGGCCGCACCGAGAAAATCGAGAAGTCCATCACCCTGGTGGATGCCGACACCAACTACATCGAGATCCGCAACTTGAACATCTACCCTTCGAGTTTTACCCCTAACCGCGATGGCATCAAAGACCGCGTGACCATCGCTTATTACCTCAATAAGGAAGCCACCATCGTGCGGGTGTACCTGCTGGGCCCCGATGGAGAGAAATACCCCATCCCCGACGACAAGATTCGCCCCATGGGCGCGCCAGGCAACCATGAGCATGACTATGAGGGCGGCGTGGACCTGGGCGCTGCCCCGCCACCCGACGGGACGTACACTGTGGTGGTGGAGGCCGAGGATGCGGTGGGAAACCGCGACCAGAAAACCGGGCAATTGACCATCGAAGTGGGCGGGGTGCCTATGGCCGAAATCGTCAACCGCGCTGTGCAATGGTCGGGCGACAGTTATGCCCTGGGCCAGACCCTGACTTTCACCTGCACGGTGCGCAATATCGGAAAAGTCCCCATCCGCACCCAAGGGCCTGAGTCGGGCTATACCTACACCAACGCCGAGACTTATGGCAGTTGCGGCTACTATACCGACCCCGGCGTGTTCCGCGTCGGGCTGGATATGGAAGACAACAGCATCGGGCGCGAGTATCCCTGGCGCTGGCAACTGGGCAAAGATAGCGAACTCACTGTGATAGATGGCCATAAGTACCTGATGCCCGGCCAGACCGTGCAGGTCGTCGGACATTTGACCTTCGTGGACAAGACCCCACGTACTGCACCCTACTTCTGGGTGGGTCTCATCCACGAAGAGGTGCGCAAGGTGGACGACCGCGTGGACCCCAAACAGGTTACGATAGATTTCTAGTGTGTGCATCGCAGCCGCGGCGTATCGAAACACGGCGGTCTCAGCGCTATCGGTAGTGGATTCAGTTGGATGCCTCGGAGTTAGGGACTGACCAGCAGATGGACCTCTCTGTTATCATTGTCAACTGGAATGTGAGAGACCTCCTCGCCGCGTGCGTTGATTCGGTGCTACGCTTCACGCGCCCCAGCCTCGAAACCGAGGTTATCGTCGTGGACAACGCTTCCCACGACGGCAGCCCCAATATGATACGCCAGCGCTTCCCTTCCGTGCACCTCCTGGCCAACACCGAGAACAAGGGCTTCGCTGGTGGCAACAACCAGGGCCTTCGTGCTGCCACCGGTCGCTATCTGGCTCTCCTGAACCCCGACACCGAGGTTCGGGGCGATGCTCTGGGGACACTGGTGGACTTCCTGGCAGCCACACCAAACGCTGGGATGGTTGGCCCACGCCTGATCCACTCTGATGGCAGTTTCCAGCACTCCGCCTTCCGCTTTCCCACCCTGGCTATGGCTTTCTTCGACTTCTTCCCTCTCCACCACCGGCTCATCCATTCCCGGCTCAATGGGCGCTACCCGCGCCGTCTTTATGATGCCGGCGTGCCCTTTCCCATTGATCATCCCTTGGGTGCCTGTATGGTGCTGCGCCGCGAGGTGATCGAACAGGTGGGGCTCCTGGACGAGGGCTTTTTCATGTACTGCGAGGAGATTGATTGGGCTATGCGCGTGCGGAAGGCAGGATGGGGCATCTACTGCGTGCCGGCGGCTGAAGTGGTACATCATGTCGGACAGAGCACGCGCCAATCCCGCGACGAGATGTTCGTTACCCTCTGGCGCAGTCGCTACCGGCTCTTCGAGAAGTACTACGGCCCGGCGTATCGCTGGCTGGTACGGCGCATTGTGAGGCTGGGGATGGCGCGCGAGGTGGCACGCGTGCGGAGGGCTTTGCGGCGCGGCGAAATGAGTCGGACGGAAGCACAGAGCCGCCTCAGCGCCTGTCGCCTCGTGGCCAGCCTATGAGGTTGTGATGCCCGACCTGACGGTTATCGTGCTGACCAAGAACGAGGAGCGCAACATCGCCGCCTGTCTGGATAGCGTGCGTTGGGCCGATCGTCTGATGGTTCTCGACTCGTTCAGTGATGACCACACGGTGGATATCGCCGAGGCCGCTGGGGCGGCGGTGTACAGGCGACCTTTCGTGAACTATCCCGACCAGCGCAATGCTGCCCTGGACTTGGCAACAACCGAGTGGGTCTTTTTTGTGGATGCCGACGAGCGGGCTACGCCCGAGTTGGGAGCCGAAATCCGCCAGGCCATCGCTTCTGACCGGGCAGGTTGGTGGGTGCCCCGGCGAAACATCATCTGGGGCAAGTGGATCCGGCATACCGGCTGGTATCCAGACTATCAACTTCGCCTGTTGCGGCGAGGACGAGCGCGCTACGATCCACAGCGCGAGGTGCACGAACTGGTCATCCTGGATGGGCCAGCCGGTTACCTACAAAATCCTCTAATTCACTACAACTACCAGACGGTGGGCCAATTCCTGGCCAGACAAGATCGCTACACCCACTTCGAGGCGGATATCCTATTCAAACAAGGCATTCGACCGCGACCTCACAACTACATCCTCCAGCCCCTCCGCGAATTCACCCGGCGTTTCATTGCGTTAGAAGGCTATCGCGATGGCGGATACGGCTTTCTGCTGAGCCTTTTGATGGCCTACTATACTTTCTTGACCTACGTGCGTCTGCGACAGAGGTGGAGGAAACAGGGAGGCTGAAATCGAGAGAGAACCCTCTCCGGGGAATGATGCGGTCCCTCTAAATCTTGGTGGCCAATTCCACGATCTTCGGATAGCCTGCCTCGATGATCTCTTCCAACTCACGGGCCTTGAGGCGGTAATCCATCAGCGACCCTCCATATGGGTCCTCGATGTCAAAACGCTGGCCGATCATCTCGCTGAGCAAGTGCATTTTCTCGTCGGCACGGCGGAAATCGCGCTGGATGGCATTGGCGTGCCTCTCGGCCATCACCAGGATCAGGTCGGCTTGGTCAATATCCTCTTGGGTGAGATTGCGTCCTCGATGGTCACTGATGTCTAAGTCATGCTCTGCCATTACCTGGCGAGCATAGGCAGTCGCGGGCTCGCCTTCCAGGGCCCACAGCCCCGCCGATCGCACATCGAACTCGGCGGCTCGCCCTTCACGGGCCAGCCTGGCCTGCAAGAAGCCCACGGCCATCGGCGAACGACAGACATTGCCCGTGCAGACAAACAAGATCACATGCTTCTTGGCCATGCCGCTCTGCCCCCTATCTATAGAACGCACACCCTGGCGCTCTTTCCTCGAAGTATAGCGTCTGTGTTCAGACACAGTTCTATTTTAGACTAGTGAGGGATAGGCGCAAAAACGAGGGCAAGGTCTTTTCACCCTCGCCCTCGTACTGGCGCACCGCACCGCTGGGTGCATCACACCAACTCTGGTATAATCAACCCGTAGTTTCCATCGCGGCGGCGGTATAGGACATTGATGCCGGCATTTTCGCCGTTGTAGAAGACGAAGAAGTCGTGGCCCAATAGTTCCATTTGCTCGGCCGCTTCCTCCACGGTCATCGGCACCATAACGAAGCGCTTGGTTCGCACAACGGTGGGCTTCCCTTCCTCCACTACGGGTTCCTCGACAGGCGACGTTTCTTCCCGAGGGCCACGACCCCGGCGTCGCTTCTCCTTGTAACGCGCGATCTGGCGGTGTATTTTGTCCACCACCGCATCTATCGAGGCGAACATGTCGGCCGAGCGTTCCTCGGCCCGCAGAATTGTGCCGTTACTGCGCAGCGTAACCTGGACCACTTGCCGATGGGCTGCATCCTTGGCACTTTGCACGGAGAGTTCCACGCGGGCTTCGTCAATACGGGGTAAATACCGGTCGAGTTTTCCAATCTTTTTCTCCACATAGTTGCGGAGAACGTCGGTAATTTCAAGGTTCTTGCCTTTGATAATCAGTTGCATATCCACGGCTCCTTTACTTATTCTTAGGCTTCGACCTTAAGCCAATAAGGCTATAAGTGCACGTATAATTGGAGCCCGCTTGAGGAGGGTTGGGGAAAAGCCAGAAGCATGTCTCAGATATTTTCTACTATCATTTTAACTGTTTTTTGGACAAATGTCAATGCGTCAAACAGCCTAAACGCGCGTACTACCGTGTGGAGAACATGTCCGGGCCAGCGTGAGTCCCCATACCTCACGTGCTCCACCGGCGAGCAGTCCCTCGACGCAGGCGTTCAGCGTTGCACTGGTGGTACACACGTCGTCTACCAAGAGTACCCGCAACCCCGCCAATCGTTCATCCGCGCAACGGAAAGCCCCAGCCACATTCTCCCGGCGCTCCCTGGCATTCAATTGCACTTGTGGCACTGTGGCCCGCACGCGCAGGAGGCAGTCCTCCATCACCGGCAGACCGCTGGCGGCGCTCAGTTCGCGAGCCAGAAGCGCGGAGTGATTGTAGCCCCTGTGCCGCAATCGACTGGGGTGTAGGGGCACGGGCACAGCGATGTCCACTGGGAGCGGAGTGTGTCGCCAATAATCAGCCAGATAGGTCCCCAACACCGGGGCAATGGAGCGCAGCCTCTTGTATTTCAGGGCGTGGATGGCTTTTTCCATCACTCCATCGAGGTAGGAAACCGAGCGAATAGCCGACAAGCGGGGAGGATCTATCTGGCAAAGGGGGCAGAGTCCGCCTATCTCATTGGGCTGGCCGCAGCGGGGGCAGTAGGGCGGTGTGATGAGCCGCACCGTGCTCTGGCATTCTTCGCAGAACCAGTGCCCAAGCCGGCCACACCCCACGCAGCGGGGTGGAAATAGTAGCCCCAACAAACGTTGTATGACAGCGGAGGGTGGATTTGCGCCCAAATCGCCTCCTGGTTACGACGATTGGCCACGCCTTAGGAAACGGTCTTTGCTCAGCCGCAAGACGGTGTACAGGGCGCGAGCGATCTCCCATTGGGAGATCTTGGAGCGGCCCCGCTGCCGGTCTTCGAAGATAATGGGCACTTCGCCCACTCGCCAGCCCTGCGAGACACACTTGTACAGTATTTCGATCAGAAACGAGTAACCGTTGGAGAAAATGCGATCCAAGGCCAGAGATTCGAGCACGCGACGGTGGTAGCAGCGAAACCCGGATGTGCAGTCGTGAACAGTCAGACCCAGCATAAGCCGGGTGAATGTGTTGGCTCCAAAACTGAGCAATCGCCGCTCCAGGCCCCAACTGCGCGTCCCCCCGCCAGGCACGTAGCGCGAACCGATGACTAAGTCGTAGTCCTTCGCGGCTTCCATAATGGCGGGGATATAGTGCGGATTGTGGGAAAAGTCGGCATCCATCGTCAGGATGAGGTCATCGCCGTGAGCCAGGCTCTCGTAAAAGCCAGCGATGTAGGCGGTGCCTAGGCCCAACTTGCCGGGGCGATGGACGACACGGACGCGCTGGTCCTGCGAGGCCCATTGATCAGCCAATTGACCGGTGCCGTCAGGCGAATTGTCGTCCACGATCACAATGCTCAGATTCGGGAGGTCTAGACCGGTAATAGTACGGATGAGGGGTTCCAGATTCTCACGCTCATTGTAAGTGGGGACGATTACCGATGCAGTCAACGTTGCCTCCTGATATGTTGCTGTAGCGCCATTCTATCACAGTTCTCGCCTTCCGCCAAGTGGCGGGTCCGGTTCGGGGATGTCGAGCATCGTCGGCTATCAGCATAACCTTTTTTCACCGTATTTGTAATTGGCCGAGATTTGCAGTAGAATTGGGGAAGAGAAATCTGGGAAAGGAATATTCCCATGCTTCCACTGCGAGACCTGAATCCGGCACGGCGGTTCCCCATCGTAACGATCGTGATCATTGGCATCAATGTGCTCGTGTTCCTGTGGGAAATCCTCCTGCCATCACAGGAGGCCCTCGAGGGGTTGATCTACACGGCGGGGCTGATCCCATACCACTTGACTCATTCCCCAAACTTGTCCAGCGTGGTGTCCATCTTCACCTCCATGTTCTTGCACGGGAGTTGGATGCACCTCCTCGGCAATATGCTCTTTCTCTGGATTTTCGGCGACAACGTGGAGTCGGTGATGGGGCACTTCTTCTACCCGATTTTCTACATTGGCTGTGGCGTGATGGCTGCTCTGGCGCAGGTGTTCGTGGGTCCCAATTCTATGATTCCCACTATCGGTGCCAGCGGGGCAATCGCCGGGGTCTTGGGTGCCTACCTGATCATATACCCGGGCGCTCAGGTGGAAACGCTCTTCCTGATAGGCTATTTCGTCCGTTTGGTGAGGCTACCTGCTTTGGTGGTGCTGGGATTGTGGATCGTCCTCCAGTTTTTCAACGGATTGCTGAGCCTGGGCGTGGCCACCGCTCAGACGGGAGGCGTGGCCTGGTTTGCTCACATCGGTGGTTTTCTTACTGGCGCGCTGATGGGAGTGATTTTCAGGCCTCTGGCAGAGCGCCAAGGGCGTTGGTCAGGGCGCTATCCTGGTGATTGGTGGTGATGAGGTCCACTTATGCCAGTGAGATCGCCATCCGCAGAGAAACTAGTCAACGCCTTTTCGACCCCTCTGCCCTTGCCTGTTCTCCACCCGCGCCCATTGGATCTGCGGGGAGCCCGATGCTACCAGGCATTGGGCTCTTCTTTTTGTCCAGCCGGTTTGTGAAGGGATTGCAATGAACACTGTTGCTATGCTTTATAAGTTGCAACAATTGGATCTGCAAATCACCGAGGGCGAGCAACGCCAGCGCGACATCGAGGCCCAGTTAGGAGATAATGTGGAATTGCGCGAAGCGCGCGTGGCCGTTTCGGATTGCGAAGCGCAACTGAGCGTTTGGCGGGGGCGACTGAAGGACCTGGAACTGGAACTTCGGGGAGTCGAGGAGAGAATTGCCAAGAACGAGGCCCGACTGTACGGTGGCCACGTGACCAATCCGAAGGAGTTAAGCAGCCTGGAGCAAGACCAGGCGAGTCAGAAACGTCGGCGTAGTGAGTTAGAGGACAATGTGCTCGAGGCTATGTCACGGGTGGAGGAACTGGAGAGTAGCCTGGCGACCAGACGCGAGATCTTACGAGTTATCGAGGCCCGCTGGACCCAGTCTCAAGCCAAATTGAAGGGAGAACTCGCCAAGGTGAACGCGGAACTGGAGAGTTTGCGCCAGGAACGCGAATTGCTCCGCCGTCGTATCCCGGCGGACACTTTGGCTCGCTATGAAGAGTTGCGCCGGAAGAAAGGCGGCCGCGCCGTGGCGATGCTGAAAGGCCAGATGTGTGAGGGCTGCCGCGTGACCGTGCCCTCCGGCACCGCCCAGCAGGCCCAGCGTTCGTCCGACTTGGTTTTGTGCGAGAACTGTGGGCGCATCCTTTATTGGTGCGGTTGAGCGAGAAGATGGCTCAACGGCAGAAATCCAAGGAGGGAAGTCTGTCACGAATCATCATTTACTGTGATGGGGCAGCGCGGGGCAATCCTGGGCCAGCGGGCATCGGTGCAGTCCTGACGGATGAACGGGGGCGTGAACTGGCGCGTGTCCAGGAATATATCGGCCGGGCCACGAATAACCAGGCCGAATACAAGGCTCTGATCCGAGCGCTCCGTCGGGCAGCTGCCTGGGACGCACAGGACGTGGAAATACGGGCCGACAGCGAATTGCTCGTCCGGCAATTGCGAGAGGAGTACCGGGTGCGTAACCCGGCTTTGCGGAAGTTGTGGCAGGAGGTAAAGAACCTCCTTCGCCCCTACCGCGCTGTGAGGATCGTCCACGTGCCGCGTCACGAGAACTATCTCCCAGATACGCTGGCAAACGCAGCGATAGATAATCGTCAAAAACATATCACAACAAGGGGAACGAGGGAGGCGAAATTCCCCTCACCCAAGAGGCAAAGTGGCCAGGAGGTGTGAAATGGGCAAAATAACCGTGCCCCAGGAGGATTTCCCTCGTACTGCCGACGTGGTGATCATCGGCGGTGGGATTGTGGGGGCGGCGACGGCGTTTTTCGTCAGCCACGCGGGTCTGGATGCAATTGTGGTGGAGCGCCGCGACGCATTGGGCACATTAACAACTGCGGCCTCGGTAGAATGTTTCCGGGCCCAATTCAGCGAACCCGAAAACGTGCAGATGATGCTCACCAGCATCGAGATCTTCGATCATTTCGCGGAAGTGATTGGCATCCCTGGCTATGATATCAACCTGCATTACCAGGGCTACCTTTTCATCACGGATGCAGAAGATGGCGAGAAAACATTGCGGGCTCGGGTGGCTCATCAGCAGAGTATAGGATTGAAGGATGTGGAGTTCTTGGAGGGTGACGAGGTGCGTGCTCGTTTCCCCTATGCGAGCCCAACGGTGACAGCGGGCACATACCGCGCCAAAGAAGGGTGGCTCTCAGCCCACGAGGTTACCTACGGTTTCGCCAAGGGCTCCAAAGCACAGTTCTGCCTGCGCACCGAGGTCTCGGGCATTGTGGTGAAGGGTGGGCGCGTGCATACCGTGCTGACCAACCGCGGCCCCGTTGACACCCCGCGGATCGTCATTGCTGCCGGGCCGTTCTCCGGTGTCGTGGCTCGCATGGCGGGCGTGGAACTACCGCTATGCATCCTGCGTCGTCAGAAGACCATCATTGGGGAACATCCCCTCATCCCTCGCCATGCACCGATGACCATTGATGACATCCGCGGAGCGTACTGGCGCCCAGAGGGCGGCGGTGCCGCCCTGGGCTGGGCATTGCCGGAGGAGCCGAGCGAGCCCAGCGAAAATGTGCCCGCGGATTGGACTTTCGCCGCCATCGTGCTGGAGGGGGTCAGCCATCTCTCGCCCTTTTTCGAGCAGGTGGCAGCAGGACTGAAACGCGAGGATGTGTTCACCAGCGCTGGACAGTACACCTGTACGCCGGACAGCAAGCCCATCATTGGGCCCAGTCCAGATGTCGAGGGGCTCTATTTCAACCTCGGTTACAGTGGCCATGGTATCATGGGCTCTCCGGCGGGGGGCAAACTGACTGCTAAATTGATGGTGGGAGAGATTTCGACGTCCGAAAATCCATTCCGCTTCGAGCGATTTGCGGAGAAGCGAGAATTAACCGCGGCGGAGAAGATCGTGATTTAGGTATGGCAGAAAAAGGACCCCGTTCTGGAGCAAGCATTGGGAATCCATATATCATTGACCGCCCCCTCAGTGACGAGGATCTTTTCGTGGGGCGGACCCGCGCCTTGCGTTGGCTGCGTGATGCGGTCTCATACGGAGAGCGCCTGTTGGCTGTGGGAGGCGGGCCCGGCATCGGCACAACATCTTTCCTTTTGCACTTGGCCCGAATGTGGGAGGGCGAGACCACGGCCCTCTATGTGGATCTGGCTCCGGAGGCGAAGACCACACCAGCGGCTTTGCTCGCCCAATTGACCACCGCAGTGCGAGATTTCGTCTGCATAGGATCGCCCGCTGAGGTGGAGGAAGAGGAGTCGCTACCGGCTTCGCTCGCCCGAGCAGCCGAGGTGGCTGCGCCGAAACGTTTGCTCCTCTTGGTGGATGGCATTGGCAAGAAGCCGGTGGAGCCGGGAGAATGGGCGCAGGTGGTGGCTGAACTCCGGGCTGCCCTTGCCGGTTGCCCCAGTCTCCTGGTGGTGCTGGGTGTGGAAGAGCCAGCCGGCCCGGGTGCGATGGCCATCCAGGGTGTGCCGACCTACCAACTCGATTGTTTGAGCGCCGACGAGTCAGAGGAACTGCTGCGCAACTTAGGACGCGCACGGATAGGCTACGAGCACGGCGCGATACGCGCCATCTACAATCTTTGCGGTGGCCACCCCTATTTGGTTCAAGCCTTCGGCTTCGTCCTTTTCGAGCGCCTCGGTGGGGAGGGTCGTGTTACTTACCACGATGTCCTTTCGGTAGAGCAGGAAGTGGTCGAAGTCGGCAACCCAGTTTTTGGAAGGACGTGGGAGAACTCCTCGCCTGCGGAGCGCGTCGTGCTGGCGGCGCTGCAGTCACTGCGAGGGCGTCACGGTGTTTTCACCCGCCGCGATGTCCAGGATGGCGCTCGCTGGCAGGGCGTCGAATTGCCGGATCAGATAATCTCTGACGGTCTCCGCTTGCTCGTCGCGCGCAAGGTCCTTCGGCCGCTGAGCCAGGAGGGATACGAATTCGCCGTCCGCCTCTTCCAGAACTGGCTGGCCGCAAACGTGACTCTGGCTAATGTGGTGCGAGAAGTTTCGCACTCTAAGAAAGCGGCGTTATCTGTGGGCCTGCGCTGGCCGCGCCGACGGGTGAATTGGGGGACAGTGCTCCTGTGGGTGGCTCTCATCGCAATAGTCGTCTCCGCCTTTGTCCTGTGGAGCGAGCGGGGAAGTGGACAACTGACCACACCTACGCCCACCAGTAGGGTACCGGTCGTTGCCAGCCCTACTTTGTCTCTGGGCTTGCTTGGCACGAAGATCGCTTACGCCCAGCGCGAACACGCAGACGCGACGTGGGATATTTGGGTCATGGGTTACGATGGCACAGATCCAGTGCGCCTCACCAATGGTCCAAGAAACAACATTCAGCCAGCGTGGTCACCCGATGTCCGGCGCATCTATTTCGTCTCCGACCGGGATGGCAACCGCGAGATCTACGTTATGAACGCCGACGGCACTGGTCAAACCAATCTCACGCGCGACGGCTCTGAGGATTGGACGCCGGCTGTGTCGCCCGATGGCAAGACGGTGGCTTTCGCCTCCATTCGCGACGGCAACTGGGAGATCTACGTCATGAATGCCGATGGCTCGCGCCCCACTCGTCTGACCCGCAACACGGCTGCCGACTACAGCCCCGTTTGGTCGCCCGATGGCAGTCGCCTTGCTTTCCAGTCTAACCGCGATGGCAACTGGGAAATCTACATCATGAATGCAGATGGCTCAAATCAGCAGCGTCTGACATACAGTGACGCCACCGATTCCTCCCCTGCCTGGTCGCCCGATGGGAGCCAGATCGCCTTCGAGTCCTATCGCGATGGGGATATGGAAATCTACGTTATGAACGCCGACGGCTCAAACCAAGTGAATCTGACCAATGAGCACACGGCAAACGATCATGGGCCAACCTGGTCGCCCGACGGGACTCACATCGCGTTCTACTCCAACCGCGCTGGAGGCTGGGACATCTACACTATGAAGGCGGATGGCACGGGACAGACCAACATCACCTTCAGTCCGGTCCACGAACAGGCTCCGGCTTGGCAGCCCTACCAACGCCGGTGAGAGGGAAGTCATCCCCTGCCATCGGGGTGCTTATTTACTCGTTAACCGGGTGCGCACCTCTTCGAGGCTGAGCCCTCTTACCGCGATCGTTTTCTGCCGCGATGATGGACCAGCCAAGATGCTTACATCTCGCCGGGGCACACCGAGGGCATCGGCCAGGAGGGCGATGACAGCCTCGTTGGCTGCTCCACCCACAGGCGGGGCCGTGACCCGCACCCGCAGGGCCTCACCGTACTCCCCGGCCAGTTCGTTGACCGGAGAGCGCGGCACGACCTTGACGGCGAAAAGGACGTAGTCCCCTCGCACAGAAAATTTCACGCTCATACAGAACAGTCTATTGTCTGTCGCAAGCGAGGTGAACACATCTTACTAGAACACTGCGGCCAGTAGCATCCACACGAAGCGTCGCAATAGTTCCAGGATGATAAGGGCGATCAGGGGCGTGACATCCAAGCCGCCAATGGGTGGAACGTAGCGGCGCAAAGGGGCCAGGATGGGTTCCGTACCCCGGTAGATGAGCGAAACGAAAGGGTTGTACGGGTCGGCGCGAACCCACGAGAACAGCACGCGCAGGAAAATCGCCGCCGTCGCCAACCAGAAAAGAGCGTCCACTAGATTGTAGAGCCAAATGATCATCAGTGCCTCCGTCTGTGATTTATTCCCTGTGGAAAATAGCCCGGCCCAAGCGGACCATAGTCGCACCTTCTTCCACCGCCACTTCAAAATCGTCCGTCATGCCCATCGAGAGTTCGCTCCAGTTGGCAGCGGGAAAACGACGGCGGAGAGCCTCTTGCAATCGCCGTAGGGCGCGGAAATGGGGGCGCACCATCTCCGCTTCCGGGGCGATGGGCGCGACGGTCATCAAACCCTCTACTCGAACTCCGGGCAAAGCGAGGATGCGCTCGACGTCCACACATAGGGAGTCAAAGGCGCTGGCATCGTGTAAGACATTTGCCGCGGCGAACCCATACTTGCTTTCCTCACCCGAAACGTTCATCTCCAATAGGATGGGCATCACCCGGCCCGCCTCGACGCAGAGACGGCTGATTTTCTCCGCCAGAGCGACCGTGTCCACCGATTGGATGCTATCAAACAAGGCGATAGCATCTCGCACCTTCCGCCTCTGCAGGTGACCTACCATGTGCCAGCGGGCATACACCTTGGCCCGGCAAAGCGGTATCTTCTCCGTTGCCTCTTCCACCCGGTTCTCGCCGAATTCACTGAGGCCAGCCTGGTGTGCAACGAGGATGTCCTCAATGGGGACAGTTTTTGTAACGGCGATGATGCGTACCTCCGTCGGGTGGCGCCTTGCTCGCCGGGCGGCTGCGGCGATGCGCTCGTTCACGTGTGTGATATTGGCGCGTATTTGCGCCTCGCGACGAGCATCAAGAGCAGACATATTTCTGCACTCGCAATGCACGCAAGGTGATCCATTTGCTCGGCTGGCCGAGGGCCTCGATGTCAGTATGCATCCGACCATTGAAACTATTCTCTAGCCGCCACCGGCCGTTGGCTTGTCTTTTGCTTTCCACCAATCCCCAGAGTGCCTTCGCCCTGGGATCGCTCCCGCAACCGAGTTCGCAGCAAGCCAGGAGCGCCTCCAACAAATCGCTCTCGTAGAAGGAAGGGAAGCCAAAGCGCAGCCAGTCGCTCACCCAGCCGTTCTCCGTCGTCCCAGCGCTTGCTGAAGCGGCCACGTAGTCTGTGCTCAGCAATCGCTCGGCGGCATCGGCGATCACCCTCTCGATTCGGGGTGTGCGCTGTTCCGATGGGACGGTCGCCAACGCCCGCAGCACTTTCACTGCTCCCCAAAGGCAGGCGGCAGCCTCGTCGTCATTGTGACGGCAGCCCCAGCCAGGATGCTCTTCGATTGCCTCCATTAGTCGCGCCAACGCAGCCCGTGTTGCAGGTTCATTGTCATACCCGAACAGATTGAGGAAGCGCACCACATTGCCCGAATAACACCAGATCACCTCGCCTTGCTCATAAGCGCCGGGCGCACCGATGGCGGCAATGGCTTCTTGCATATACGCCACCCCTTTCTGCACCGCCGGTTCGGTCTTGGTGAGCCCTAACTCCGATAGGATGATGAGTTGCCAGATGGTGCTGGTGTATTTGGGCCAGTAAGTGCTATCAGGCTTGGCCCAATAACCCTCGGGGTGCTGAGCGGCGATGATGGCACGTACAGTGGCCGAATTGGAGATGGCCGCTCGCGCCTTTCGAACCTCCGGGAGGTTCACCGGGCGATCCAAAAGATGTACCAGGGTGAAATAGCGTACTGAAGGCTCATCCTCGCCCAATAGCCACTCTATCACGCCAGTTCCCACTTCTTTCATAAGGCCGCCTCCTTCTCGGTGGATGCATCTGTCGTTAGTCCGATGAGGGCTCCGAAACGTCCGGTCCTCACGCCGTCGCCCCGGTGCGAGAAAAACTCGTGGCGGTGGCAAACGGTGCACATATTCGCTTGCTCAACGTGGCGCACGCCCACAGCCAACAGTTGTTGACGGTTGGCTTCTGGTAGGTCAAAATACCAGCGACCTGACGCACTCGAGTGGAGTAGCGCCTCTCCACGCAGGGAGCGGCGCACTGCTCCAGCCACATCCTCGCCCACCTCGTAGCAGCAGGGGCCGATGGCTGGCCCCAGGGCCACTTGCAAGTCGGCTGGGTTGGTGCCAAAGGCCTGCTCCATGACGTGCACGGCTTTGGTCACGATGCCCTCGATGGTCCCACGCCAGCCTGAGTGGACCAATCCCACAGCACGCCGCACTGGGTCGAAGAGCAAGATGGGCACACAGTCAGCGAAGCGCAGGAGAAGCGCGATGCCTGGTGTGTCTGATACAAGGCCATCGGTGGCTGGAATGACACGCCCCCCATCTGCACGACTGACAACGGCCACCCGTGCGCCATGCACCTGTTGAGCAGTTACCACATCCTCTGGGCGCAAGCCGAGCGTAGTGTAGATTCGGGCGTGGTTCTCTCGCACTGCTGTTTCGCTGTCACCCACGCTGTTTCCTATATTCAGGCTGTCCAGTGGCGGTTGGCTGACCCCGCCCCGTCGGGTGAAGATGGCGTGCCATACGCCGGGCCATTCCGCCAGGTTAGAGAAGATGTAGTAGGGAACAGCCCCATCCATTCGTTGCATCATCGCTCACGCTCCGTAACGAAGACGGCTCTACATACGCCGCAAGTTTCACAACCCCCGGGCTGGCACTCCGGCGATCCCTTGCCGTCGAGCGCTGCCCGCCATTCTTGGACCAGGTACTCGGTCTCTACCCCGGTCTCCACAATCTGCCAGGGTAGGGGAGCGCCCAGGGGGCGCTCATCCAGGTATTCTTCTTCTGCGAGCCCCGCTTTCCGCAATGCAGCATTCCAGGCCCCTAACGAGGCAGACGCTACCAGTGCCAAGGCCTCGCCCACACGTTGGTCTCCTCGCGCCAGGACGCCTTGTACCCGGGCCCAGGGTACGCTTTCTTGAGTTACCTCGACCTGGGCTGAGGCAAGCGCGCGTTTGAGCCGTTCAGTTCGTGCCGTGAGCACCTCGGCGGGCGCCATTGCTGCCCACTGGAAAGGTGTACCTGGCTTGGGAACAAATGGCGTGATGTTCACTTTCACCAGGCCGGGGAAAATGCTCGTGACCTCGCGGACAAGGGTGGTGATTTCGTCCACGTCCTCCTCAGACTCCCCTGGCAGGCCGACCATGAAATACAGTTTGACCGCCTCGAAATGGAATCCGGCTGCCAGCCTTACCGCGCGGATCACTTTATCCTCAGGGATGTTTTTGTTGATGACGCGGCGTAATCGCTCTGAGCCAACCTCTGGGGCCAGGGTGAGGGTTCGCGTGTCGCCCTCGGCCAGACAACGCAGAAACACTTCGGATACGGAATCGGCTCGCAGGGAGGAGGCACCGAGGCCAGCACCCATCCCACGCAGGGTCACCGCCAACCGGTCAACGGCCGGGTGGTCTGAGACGGCTGCGCCCACAAGCCCAATCCGTTTCCGATGGGTCAGGCCATCTCGTGCGGATTGCAGTAGCGTGTCCAAATGACGCGCCCGCGGCGGACGGTAGGTGTATCCTGCCAAACAGAAGCGACAGCCCCGCCCGCATCCCCTGCTGATCTCCAACAGGAACATATCGCCGAATTCGGTGTGGGGTGTGAAGACCACGCTGTGGGTGGGGCAGGAGTCCAGGTCACGCAGCCACTGACGTGTCACGCGGGTCCCCTCGGTGGCCAGGGCAGGCACATAGAGCCCGGGCTGGGTGGCCAATGTGGCCAGTATATCCTCGCGTGTCACGCCACGTGCGGTCAAGACGTCCAGTAGGCCAGGCAATCGCTCTTCCACTTCGCCAATGAACAAGGCATCGCAAATGGGTGCCAAAGGCGCGGGGTTAGCAGAGGGCGCAGGTCCACCGGCCAGCACCAGCGGCCAGTCTGCGTCCCGCTCACGGGCCAGCGTGGGGATACCTGCCCGGCGGAGCATCCCAACAAGGTGGAAATAATCTAACTCGTAGGAGACCGAGAAGGCGATGACATCGAAGTCAGACAACGGTCGCTGGCTCTCGATAGACACGGGCGGGTCGTTCTCCCTTTCTCGTCGCCCCAGGCCAGAGAAAACCCGCTCGCAAACTACATCGCCGCGCTGGTTGAATAGTCTGTACAGCGTGTGCACGGCCAAGTTGGACATGCCCACATGGTAACTATTCGGATAACACAGGGCAACGCTCAACCTGCCGCCCCAGTCTTTTATGACCGCGCCCTTTTCTTGGGCCAATACACGGCGGGCAGCAGCAATGGATTGCCATCTCATAATTGCACCCCGCTATTGACGAGGCTATATTAATGCAGAGGGCGAGGGGAGTCAATTCGCCTGGAACGGAAGTGGACCTAAAACAGCGAGGGGGAAAGTCGAGCGGTCGTCTGGGTGGCGAGACCAAGCATTTTATGTGGATCAAGAGGGGCAAAAGAAGGCAGCATTAGAGGGGTATGTATCACGCTGTCAGGGCTCTCTGGATCAAATCTACCACTTCCTGTGGGGCCTTCGCCGCGACCAACCCCTCGAGCAGACCCTGGTTCTGGATCACGCTTACTAACTGCTGGATCAGTTCGACCTGCTTCTCGCGCTCTTTGATCGCCAACAAGAAGATGAGGCGCACCTCCAGGACGACCGAGCCGTCGGTGCCCATTTGTCTGAAGCGCACTGGCGATCTCAGCACGCCGATGCTGATTGCCGACTGCTTGACGTGGTCTGGGTCGGCGTGGGGTATAGCAACAGCCAATGGCTGTGTGGGCAGCCCGGTGGGGAATGTTTGTTCGCGCTCCCAAACGTCCTTGGCGAACGCGGACTCTACATGCCCACTCTGGACAAGGGGGCGGGTGAGTTTGCGGATAGCTTCCTTCGGGTTTGAGGCGTGGAGATCGGTTAGCACGTGCTCAGGTTTCAACAGGTCAACGAACGTATATTGTGTGGACACGCTTCCACCTCAAAATAGTCGCGATAACGCCGGCCTACGTTTAGGCTGCCTCCCGCAGAGCGCGCACGTTCGCTGCGATCCTGTCGTCCTGGAAGATCGCCCGGCCGACGACAATCGTATCCACACCAGCCTGAACAACCTCCGCCAGGTTCTGTGGGTTGATGCCGCCATCCGCAACCCATTCGATCCCTTTTAGGCCCGCAGTCTGTTTGCCCGTACGCACTTTGGCCAACACCTCGGGCAGGAAGGGGCAATCGGGGCCCTCGGGCTCGGTAGTCAACACCAGAACAAACGACAAGTAAGGACGCAAGTACCGTAAGTCGGGGAGTGGCGTGGCCGGGTTGAGAGCGATCCCGGCTGTGGCTCCAAGTGAGACGATCTGACGCAGGACACGGCGTGGGTACAGACAGGCCTCGTAGTGAACGGAGATGCGATTGGCACCCATTTTGACGAGGTCTGCCAACAGCCACTCCGGATTCACCATCATCAGGTGAACATCGAAAGGCAACTTCGTCAGTGGACGCAGATCGGCGATGACCTTCGTCCCCAGGGTCATGAGCGGAACAAATGAGCCGTCCTCGATATCAAAGTGAAGTGAGTCAACTCCGGCAGCCTCCAGTTCAGCGATGATCTGGCCAAGCCGATCAAGGGGGGCGGAGGCAAGCGAGGGCGCAATGTGGACCGGCATCTCTCAGGCCTTTCGCAGTTCTTTCACTTTCTGCATAATGGCCCTGACGCTGTCAACATCCACTGCGTTCCAGGTGTTGCCCTCTTTTTTGAAGGCCGTGCCGATGATCGCGCCATCGGCAATCGCCAGTTGGTCGGCGATATTCTCCAGCCGCACGCCGGTATTGGCGAAGACTGGCACATCGGGCACGGCGTCCTTAACGAGTTTCAGGATCTGGGTGGAGGTCTCGGCACCGGCAGTCAGGCCTGAGACACACAACGCGTCTGGGCGCGCATTGAATACCGTTGAGCGAGCAATGTCGGCGATTTGTCGGTCACCCAGATAAGCCGCTGATTCGGGTACGATGTTAAAGAAAAGGCGTATGTGCCCTGCGGCAATGGCGTGCTGGTGACGGATGACTTCGCCGGCGTTCGTGTCCCACAGCCCGAAGTCCGAACCATAGACGCCAGTGAAAACCTCACGCACGAACTGCGCTCCCGTTGCCATAGCAAGGTCAATGGAAGCCATCGGGTCCCACAACACATTCACGCCGTAGGGAACCTTGATCTCGGGCTTCAACTCCGCGATGATGCTCGCCATGCAAGCCACGGTGATGGTCTCGACCCGTGTCAGATACGGCAGGCTGAACTCATTGGAGAATAGCACTGCATCCACACCGCCGCTTTGCAGGGCTAATAAGTCTTCGCGGGCGCGCTCGCAAACCCAGGCCAGGCCCTTCTGTGGGTCATAACCCGGATCACCAGGCAGCGCCCGCAAGTGACACATAGCGATGATGGGTTTATCCGTACCGAAAACATTGTGTAACCAAGACACCAACTTTCATCCTCCTCAAAATAGGGTGAGAGCTGGTCATAAGAGCGTTGACAGATGAACGACTCGTATCACCGGCCTATGAATCCCGAAGACCTCTTTATGCCAAGCGCTTACTCCATAGTCTGTCGGCCAGGATAAAAGGCCTGGGGAGCCCCTGCCACCAGGAGTTCCCCAGGCAGATCTTATGGGCATTGGCTCAGTCTGAGCCTCCTGCGACTTCGGAGATCACCCTCTCCCCAAGCGGGAGCCTCTTCTTAAGCAAATACAGAGCCACGAGTATGACGAGGCTGATGATGAGGGCAACGACCCCTGGCAGACTGAAAATGTAGTACAAGCCATAGGAGGTGGGAATCGCTGCGTCGCTCATCACCGTGTAGGTGGCGTATCCTGCTGGGATCTCCACTGCTACACCGCTTTGAACAACCATTTGCGTTACAGCGGGTGCCAGCAGAGTGGTGAAAATCAGCCCGATCCCCATCACGATTCCGCCTAAGATGACCGTTAGTAGCACATCACCACCTACCAGCGGTGCAAGCATGGCAGTCACAAAGGGCCCGTCTGCCAAGTCGATGAAGGGCAGCGTGCGATTGCCCACCTTGGACAAGAGCAGGGCGAGCACGATCTCAACTGGCACCATTAGCAGACCGCTAGCAATCACTCCTGGATTGCCAATCAATATCGCTGAGTCGAGGCCAATATGGAACTGGCGCCCAGCGAAACGCGAGGTCATAAAATCACGCGCAACGTCTGCAACTGGCGTCAGGCCCTCCATCAGGATAGCCACCATGCGTGGGATAAGCACCATGACAGCAGCAGTGCGGACACCAGTATTGAGTATATCCATTGGTGCCTGGCCAGCTAGCACAGCCAAGATGAGCCCAATGATCAACCCCAGCATGACAGGCTCGCCCAACAGGCCCAGGCGCTGGCGAATAGTATCAGGGTCCAGTTTGAGGCGCTTTAGGAAAGATATGCGGTTAATGACCAGCGCGAAGGGCACAGCCAAGAGCATGTAGCCCGCGGATTGCAGATGCGGGATCGAAACACCCGGCATCTTGAAATGCTTCTGGATCAAAGAGGCGGACCAGTCAGCGAGAAAGAGCGCAATCACCAGACTGATAGCAGCGGCGAGCAGAGCTAGGCCAAAACTCCCGGTGACAAAGTGGACGATAGCTCCCACGAAGGCCATGTGCCAGAAGTTCCACAAATCAATATCTAAGGTGTGGGTGAGGCCCAGCAGGAGCAGGATAATGTTTAATGCGATGCCGATTGGAATGATCAAATTTCCCACTGGGGTGCCAAAAGCGAGAGCGGAAGCTGCTGGCCAGCCAATATCGACGATGTCCAATCCAGTGCCGGTGCGCTCGGCAAAAGCCTTGCCAATGGTACTCAATGTCTCACCTAGCATGCCCACTGTCAAGAAAATGCCAACGAAGGCAACTGCGGACAGCAAGCCACTGCGGATGGCACGGTCGGCGCTCAATCCCAGGATGATGCCCAGTAATGCGACGACAATTGGCAGCACAATTGTGGGACCGAGCGTGTTCAGCAAACTGCCTATGGTTGCGAGTATGGCTTCCATCGTGTAATATTCTCCTTTTTCTGTTATTTCGTTAGTTCTTTTCCCCGCAAGATGTCCAAAAGTTCCTGTAAGACCTTATCCTCGCCTTGGCCAGTGATGAGGGGAACGCCATTGATAACTGGAACGACCCGGGCAAACTCGGCAGGCATGCCCGTAGTTGCCACGATCACATCAGCGTCCACCCGTGAAGGGGTTAGTTCCGTCACTCGGTACTGGTTAACCGTGGCATTGATACCTTTCCGCCTGAGAAAATCCTCAATTTTGACCCGAAGCATAGTCGAAGTGGCGATGCCTGTCGCGCACACGATATAGATTCTTTTCTGTTCTGCCATAGAAACTCCTTAGCCCTCAACAGTCTCTTCGCGTAACCCAGCGCTACAATAGGTTCTATCCACCCATCTCATCCCTCCTTTCTCGAGACCGCTATTTCCATTCGTAATTGAACAAACCTTACACCAACTCAACGGTCAATTCCGCCTCGCGCAACCGTTCCAGCATAGCCGGCGGAATGCCCCGATCTGTAATGAGCACGTCCACTTCACTCAGATCACATACTTTGGCAAATCCCACTATCCCAAACTTGGAGGAATCGGTAAGCAAGATAACTTGCTCACCCGCGCGAACCATGGCCTGTTTAACAGCCACCTCTTCCAAATTCACGTTGGCGATAGTGCCATCCGGGTGAATGGCGTCGGCACCCAAGAAGGTCTTATTCACGCGCAATGTTCTCAGAAACGCTTCCACTTGGGGGCCCAGCAAGGTATATACATTGGCACGGGCGATACCACCGGTGCACACCAAGTTGATATTAGGATTGGAAGCCAATTTGACGGCGATTTGGAGGTCATTGGTGACCACAGTGAGGTTGCGTTTGTGGAGGAGCAAGAGGGCTAGTTCGTACGTCGTAGAGCCAGCGTCGAGGATGATCGTCTCCCCGTCCAACACCATCTCCGCAGCAGCAGCGGCGATACGACGTTTCTCTTCTATGTGGCGTTGGCGCTTGACATCATACGGGAGTTCGAGGGTGGTGCTGCGGACCGACAGCACGGCCCCTCCCCGGGTACGGGTAACCAGGCCCTCTTGAGCCAGGCATTCCAAATCCCGGCGGACGGTGGCTGCGGAAACGTTCAGGGACGGTGCAACATCCGTCACCTCGATGTAGCCATTGTCCTTTAGCCTTTGCAATAAGATAGCCCGGCGTTCTTCCGCAAGCATTTCACGCCTTCATGTTCGTTCAAAAACAAATTCGAGCACAACACTGCTGCTAAGTGTTCATTTACAAACATTATAGCGCAATTATGCGCGGATGTCAATACCTGAGGGGGGTATTTATGCGAATAGACGCAGTTCTGCAGAAAAACGCTGGTTTGACAGGGAGACGTATTCGAGTTAAAATCTCATTAGGTACCTGAGTTGACTGGACGGTCGCTCGCTGCGATCGCGGCGGGAGGAAAGTCCGAGCTCCACAGAGCATGATGCTGGGTAATACCCAGGCGGGGCGACCCGACGGCACAGTGCCACAGAGAGCAGGTCGCCGGCTGATACTCCACGGTCGAAGGGCCGCGGTGGAAAGCCGGTAAGAGTGAAACGGTGGTGTAAGAGACCACCAGCAGCCCGGGTGACCGGACTGGCTCGGCAAACCCCATCAGGAGCAAGCCCAAGCAGGGACAGGCGCTTTCGCGCCGAGGGCTGCTCGTCCCTTTGTCCCAGGTAGGGCGCTAGAGATGCCAGGTAACTGGCATCCCAGAGAGATGACCGTCGCCTCGTCTTTGCTGCGCTTTTCGTCTAACTACGCAGAAGGCGCGAAAAGGAAATGCGTGGCCAGAGACAAGGTACAGAACTCGGCTTACAAGTTGACTCAGGTGCCGAACGTTTGGCAAGGGCCTCACCAGAAGTGGTGAGGCCTTCTCTTTTCGGCAGGTCGTCTGAAAAAATGGGAAAAAGTAAAAGAGCAACCTTAAAATTCACACATTGGGTGAAAAATGACAATTTGACCGAAATAGCCACTACATGCAGGATCACTACGACTGTTGTCCACTATATTTTGTGGCACACGGGAACGATTTGGGGTCTTTCACCGTACCTTAAAATTCACGCCAAAGGGCTTGTCAAAAACCAAAAAAGTGGTGTATAATGGCGGTGTATAGTGGTTAATTGGGGTGAATTGGGGTGAGCAAGCCCCAGTTAGGCGGCGAAAAATAACCCTCAGTGGGGAATATTAGAACGAATGTTCTTAGGCGAATTCGCTCGCACCATAGATAAGAAAGGCCGCCTGGCACTGCCTGCCAAATTCCGTGACGAACTGGCCGCAGGCGTGGTGGTAACACGGGGCGTTGACCGCTGCCTCTTCGTTTTCACCCGGGAGAAATTCAATGAACTCGCGGAGCGCATTTCTGCTCTGCCCACTATCACCAATCCTACCGCCCGCACGTTCTCGCGTCTCCTGTTCTCTGGCGCTGCCGACTGTGTTCCCGATGAACAGGGACGCATTATTTTACCACAATATCTACGCGAATACGCCGGACTCGTGGATGGCGAGGTGGTAGTCGTTGGGTTACACACCCGCCTCGAAATATGGAATCCCGAAGCGTGGGAAGGTACACGTAGCACCCTGGAGGAAGATGCCAGTTTCGCTGCCCAATTTGCTGAACTAGGTATATGAGCGAACACGAGCCTGTGCTGCTCGAGGAGGTGTTGGCTGCGCTTGCCCCCCGATCGGGAGGACGCTACATTGACGGCACAATAGGAAGTGGGGGGCATGCGCGCGCGGTGTTGGATCATTCTGCTCCCGATGGGCGACTTCTGGGCATAGATCTGGATCCCATTGCGGTGGCCCAGGCGCGCCGCGCCCTGGCCGAATACGGCGACAGGCTCGTTTTGCTACAAGGCAATTTCGCTGCCATAGGCGAGATTGCCCAACAATATAACTTCGCGCCGGTTGACGGCATCTTGTTCGACCTGGGACTCTCATCATTGCAATTGGAAGCCCCGGAGCGAGGTTTTTCTTTTCAGGTGGATGGGCCGCTGGACATGCGCTTTGATCCACAGCACGGCCCTTCTGCCTGCGATTTGGTGAACGGCTTGCCAGAATCCGAACTGGCCGACATCATCTACCGGTACGGCGAGGAGCGGCGAGCGAGACGCATCGCGCGGGCCATCGTCGAGGCGCGTCCTCTGAGGACTACCGGGGAACTGGCCCATCTGGTGGCCCGGATAGTGAAACGAAGCGGGGGAATCCATCCCGCGACGCGGACGTTTCAGGCCTTGCGCATCGCCGTCAACCGGGAACTGGAGAACTTGGAGCGCGCGTTACCCGCTGCCGTGGATTTGCTGGCTGAGGGAGGCATCCTGGCTGTGATTTCGTTTCATTCATTGGAGGATCGTATCGTCAAACGATTCTTTATGGAGCAAGCGAAAGGGTGTGTGTGTCCGCCCCAGTTGCCCGTTTGCGCTTGTGGACGGGAGCCCCGGCTGCGCATCCTAACGCGTAAGCCAATTCGGCCCAGTGCGGCGGAAGTGGAGCGTAACCCGCGTAGCCGGAGCGCTCGTCTGAGAGTAGCGCGACGTGAAACCACGTAGCGGAGGAGAGCCACATGGAATATAGCCCTACGGCGCGAAGGAATAGCATAACCCGTCTGGCCAGTGACTGGTTTACCGCTCTGCCCCGACTATCCCAGATCGGTGTGGCTTTGGTCCTCTTCGGCTTGGCGATCTTCCTGTATCTTGCCCAAGCCAGTGTCGTGGCAAACCTAAGTCTCCAAATCGTGCAATATGAGGCGAGAATACAAGAACTCAAGAACCGCAATGAGGTGCTGCGGGTTACCATTGCCCAAGAGGAGCGCCTGCCGGTGATCATGGAACGGGCTGCCGCTCTGGGCCTGGGCCCACAGGATGAGGTGTTATATGGTGTAGTAGAAGTTTCGCCCACTTTCACTTCTGTGAATGGCGAACTTGCGATACCTGCAGGGGGTGCACCTAATTCGACCTTGGCACAAGGGACTGCAAACTCGTGGTGGAACACGATCGTAGATCAGTTTGCAGCCTGGATGAGCCGCCCTGGTGGGTGATCGTAGGGATGGATGAGCCGCGAGAGCGTGAAGGCAATACTCGTCTGTACCTGTTGGCTAGCGTCGTGCTGGCGGCCTTTTTGGTTGTGGTGGGTCGGTTCGTGTATCTGCAATTCTGGCAGCCGCTGGTTTCACATGCAGGAACCAGTGACAATGTGACAGAGTCTACAGAGGAGAAAGTCGAATATCCTCCCCGTCGAGGCCGCATTTACGATCGCGATGGTAACCTGCTTGCGGTGCAGATCATTACCTACGAGATTGGGGTGAACCCAGCGAAAGTGGAGAACCCAGAGGCGCTGGCTGAGAAATTGGCTCCTCTCCTGCGGGAGTCGCGCGTTGTGCTGATGGAGAAGCTGCTCCGAAAAAGCGAACCCTGGGTCCGTCTGGCGAAAGAGGTAGAGCCCTCCGTTGCCGAGACGATTATGGAGTGGGGCAATCCTGCCCTGACCATCGACGGCCATCCCACTCGCGTGTATCCGCAGGGGAATTTTGCTGGTCACGTCCTGGGTTTCGTCAATGAGGAACAACGGGCCTTTCATGGGGTAGAGGAATACTATCAAACGCTCCTCAGTGGACAGCCGGGCTACCGTTCGCTGGGTCGCGATTCACTGGGGAACCAGCGATGCTGGATTGTGCCCGCCCAAGATGGGGCAGATCTCATTCTCACTCTTGATCGAGAAGTGCAATATCTGGCAGAGAAGGCGATTTCCGATGCCGTTACCCGCTATCAAGCGGAACGGGGCCTAGTGATTGTCCTGGACCCACGCACGGGCGAGATACTTGCGCTGGCAGTGAGCCCCTCGTATGATCCGAACAAGTACTACCTGGCCGACCAGACACTCTACGCCAACCCTGCCGTTAGCGATCACTACGAACCTGGCTCGGTTTTCAAAATCATCACCATGGCCGCCGGGTTGGATGCGGGTCTGGTTCGGCCGGAGACGACTTATCTCGACAACGGTAGCATTGTAGTGGGCGGCCGCACGATCCGGAACTCGGACCGCGCGGCTCATGGGCAGGTCAACATGGTTGGGGTGCTGGCCCATTCGCTAAATGTGGGTGCCGCGTATATCAGTACCAACTTGGGCGCAACGAGGTTCTACGATTACGTGCACCGCTTCGGGTTCGGCCAACTGACGGGCGTGGATTTGGCGAACGAGGTACCAGGCAGCGTCCGTGTCCCGGGCGATCAAGGGTGGTGGGAATCGGATTTGGGAATGAACGCGTTTGGGCAAGGCCTGGCAGTTACACCCCTGCAGATGATCACTGCGGTAGCAGCAGTGGCCAATAACGGCGTGCTAATGAAGCCGCACATTGTGAAGGCCATCATCCGAGACGGCGTCGTCGAATCCGTTGCTCCGCAGGCAGTCCGTCAGGTGATTTCCGCGCAAACTGCCAACGAACTGACGGAAATGCTGGTAGAATCCACTGCCATTGCTGCCCCAGGGGCCCTGGTGCCGGGTTATAGCATTGCTGGCAAAACAGGCACGGCGGAGATACCGATTCCGGGGGGCTACGACCCGGTTCAGACCATCGCTTCTTTCGTGGCTTATGCGCCCGCCGACGATCCACGCTTTGTGGCTCTGGTGGTGTTGTACAAACCGCAGGTGGACCGTTGGGGGGTCCTGTCGGCGGTGCCATTGTTCCACGATCTGGCAGAGGACCTTTTCCGCCTGATGGGCATCCCGCCCGATGACGTGCGACACGCACTTCACTAGGGTGAGATGGGCTGATGTTGCCATTGGCTGAAGTGTGGGCCGGGATCACGTCCCAAAAGGTCCCTTGGGAGGCATCGTGGGGTTTCAGTGGCGCTGTGGTGGATTCCCGGCTTGTGGTAGCGGGCAGCCTGTTCTTCGCCCTGCCGGGCGAGCGTCACGACGGGCATGAGTTCGTCCGCGATGCTCTCGAGCGAGGAGCACACGGGGCGGTGGTAGCGCGGTTGGACCCGGGCTGGAATTATCCCGCGCTCAGGTGGAACGAACCCGCACCGGCGATACCGCCAGGGCCACCGGTCTGTTTCGTGGTGCCCGATGTGTTGTGGGCTCTACAAAGGTTGGGAAAGCACTGGCGAGCGCGTTTCCCTGCCTGTCGAGTCATTGGCATCACAGGCAGCGTGGGCAAGACGACGACCAAGGAACTGATTGCCGCTGTGCTTCGCCAGCGCTATCTTACAGTGAAGAGTGAGGGCAACTACAATAATGAAATTGGTCTGCCTTTAACATGCTTGCAACTGGGGATGGAAACGGAACGCGCGGTTCTGGAAATGGGGATGTATGCTTTGGGTGAAATCACGCTCCTGGCCGATATTGGTCGGCCCCAGGTGGGTGTGGTTACCAATGTTGGTCCCACGCACCTGGAACGCCTGGGTTCTATCGAGCGTATTGCCCGGGCCAAGGAGGAATTGGTGCAATCTCTGCCCTCGGATGGCGTCGCGGTGTTGAACGGCGATGACCCCCGAGTCCGTGCTATGGGCGCTCGTGCACCGACATCGCGGACGTTTTACTACGGCTTGCGACCCGAGAATACTCTCTGGGCCAGCGATATCGGGAGTTATGGGCTGGAGGGCATTGCCCTACGCTTTCATTACCAGGGCGACGAGGTGTTCGCGAAACTGCCTCTCTTGGGGCGACACAGCGTTTACGGCGCTCTCGCCGCGGCCGCAGTCGGACTCATCGAGGATATGACCTGGGAAGAAATCATCCATGGCCTAAGTGACAGGAGCGCCCGCATCCGATTGCTTGTCACACCTGGTGTGAATGGGAGCATCATCCTGGATGACACTTACAATGCCAGCCCTGAATCTACTATGGCTGCTCTGAATCTATTGGCTGAAATGCCGGGGCGTAAGGTCGCGGTCTTGGGTGATATGCTGGAATTAGGCGATTTTGAAGTGGAGGGGCATCGCTTGGTTGGCCGACGCGCTGCCGAAGTGGCAGAGATACTCGTGACCGTTGGTCAGCGGGGGCGGCTGATTGGTGAGGAAGCCCTGACCTATGGCATGCCGGCACATCGCGTCCATATCCTGGCCGACAACCAGTCTGCGGCGGCCCTGCTGGCAGATATCCTGCAAGCAGATGATTTCGTGCTGGTGAAGGGCTCTCGAGGCATGGCGATGGAACAGATTATCGCCGCGATCGCGCGAGGGGACTGATGGCGGAAGCCTTGTTGTGGGGAACTATATCCTCCCTGATCACCGTGGCGCTTGGGGGACCATGTGTGCGGTTACTGAAACGGTATCAGATCGGCAAGCGCATCCGTATCGAAGGACCTCAATCGCATCAGGTGAAGATGGGTACTCCCACTATGGGAGGATTATTGATGGTGGTGCCTGTGCTGGTCATCACCCTTTTGTCCAACGTTATCGGGCGTTATTCCATCCTGTTGCCGCTGGGGATCATGGTGGCATACGCTGTGCTTGGCGCAGTAGATGATTGGATCGGCGTGAAGGGACCTACGGGAATGGGTTTGTTGGCGCGCATTAAATTCCCGCTGCAAATCGCCATCGGGGCAATCGCGGCCATCGGACTCCAATACTTCTTGGAGATCGGCCTCACCGCGGTTCCCACGTTCCCGCGCCCCTTCGATCTGGGCATCTGGTACATCCCAGCAGCCGTCTTCGTGATCGTGAGCACAGCCAATGCCGTCAACCTGACCGATGGCTTGGACGGGCTGGCGGGAGGCGTAGCGGCTATCGCGTTCATTGCTTATGGGATCATCGCTTACTTGCAAGGGCAGGCGTATCTGGTAACCTTTTGTTTCACCATCGTGGGCGCGATACTGGCTTTCCTGTGGTACAACGCCTACCCTGCGCAACTGTTCATGGGCGACATCGGCTCAGAGGCTCTCGGGGCGGCATTGGCCACCGTGGCGTTGATGACGGGACAATGGTTGCTTTTGCCCATCGTGGGGTTGGTGTTCGTGGCCGAAGCGGGGTCGGTCCTCATCCAGGTGGCCTATTTCAAACTCACGAAGGGGAAGCGCATTTTCCGCATGACTCCGTTGCATCACCATTTCGAACTTCTGGGGTGGTCCGAGGTGCAGGTGACGCAGCGGTTTTGGCTCGTCAGCCTTTGGGCGGCTATGTTGGGCATCGCCTTGGCGCTGACGTGAGGCACGTTAACATGACTGGGGTGACGCCATTCCAATTGGCAGGCCGACGGGTGACTGTGCTTGGTCTGGCCCGAGAGGGGACAGCGCTGGCGCGTTACCTGGCGGAGCAAGGGGCAGAGGTCACGGTCAGCGACCTGAAGGATAAGCATCAGTTGGCCGTCAATCTGGCCCAACTATCCGACCTGCCCATTCGCTATGTCCTGGGTGGCCATCCCCCAGGAATTCTCGACACTGATATCTTATTCGTCAGTCCGGGTATCCCCTTGGAAACGCCGATTGTGGTGGAGGCAGTGCGCCGGGGAGTGGCGTTGTGTAGCGAGTCGCGGCTCACCACACGGCTCATACCCGCCCCTGTGTTGGGCATTACCGGATCGAGTGGCAAAACCACCACCACAGCCCTGGTGGGTGAGATGCTGGTGGCCAGCGGGATCACCGCCTTTGTGGGGGGCAATATCGGGCGACCGCTCTTGTCTCGGCTACCGGAGATGACGCCGGCATGCCGCGCGGTGATGGAACTATCCAGTTTCCAACTGGAACTCTTTGGCGATTCGCTAATTGTGGGCGGGCTTTCAGCGACGCTCGTGCCGCCGGGTGGCTGGAGCCCACACGTGGCGGCGGTGCTCAATCTGACGCCCAATCACCTGGATCGCCACCCTTCGATGGAGGATTACGTTGCAGCCAAAGCCAATATCCTGCTCTACCAAGGGGAGGGTGACTATGCGGTCTTGAACGCCGACGATCCTTGGACGCCACGGCTGGCGAAAATGTGCCGTGGGAGAGTGCTCACTTTCAGTAGCAGCCACGAGGTAGAAGAGGGCGCGTTTCTCCGGGGTAAGGAGTTGGTGCTTCGGGTCGGCGGTCGTGAGGGTGTGTTTTGTCAGGAGGGTGAAATCCGACTGCGCGGTGCGCACAATCGGGACAACATCCTGGCAGCCAGCGTGGTCGCCGCGCTGGGTGGCGCTACCGTGGAGGCCATAGGACAAACTGCCCGAACCTTCGGCGGGGTGCCTCACCGCTTGGAATTGGTGCGCGAATGGCGCGGCGTGCGCTATTATAACGATTCGATCGCCACATCACCGGAGCGTGCGATGGCTGCCCTGCGCTCATTCGATGAGCCCATCGTGCTCCTGGCCGGGGGGCGAGATAAGCACCTTCCCTGGGAAGAGTGGGCTGCACTGGTGCGGGAGAAAGTGGCATGTCTGATCTTGTTCGGTGAAGCGGCAAATCTTATCAAAAATGCCCTCGGGCAGAGAGGGCCAACTTTGCATCAAGTGGCGACAATGGAAGAGGCGGTGGTGTTGGCCAGTCGCCTGGCCAGGCCAGGCCAAGTGGTCTTGTTATCTCCCGGCGGCACCAGTTTCGACGCTTATCGGGATTACGAGGAGCGAGGGGACGTTTTCCGGTCGCTCGTGAGTTCTTTGTCGTGATTTTGGATTGCGAGGCACGATGGTAGAGGGAAGACATCTACCGCAGAAAGGTACAACTGACTATGTCCTGCTGCTGATTGTGGCGATACTGCTCTTCATCGGCCTGATGATGATTTTCAGCGCGACCTTTACTTTGGGGGCTCGCCCTACGTATTTCTTAGAGCGCCAGGCGCTCTGGATTTTTCTAGGGCTAATCGCTCTGGTAATCACGGCGCGATTGGATTATCAAATCTGGCGGCAGTGGGCGGTGCCCATCCTGGCTGTTACCTTACTGGTCCTATTGGGGCTCTTGTTCTTGGGGCGTGGCTCCGAGGGCGCTCGGCGCTGGATCACCGGCAAGTCTGGTCAACCCAGCGAGTTTTGCAAATTGACGGTCATCATGTATGTGGCAGCGTGGCTGGCATCGAAAGGTACCAAGATTCGCCAGGTAACTTATGGGTTGGTGCCGTTCGCCATTCTCGTGGGCTTTGTGGCTGCACTGATCATATTACAGCCTGCTCGCTCCACAGCGGTGCTGATCGCTTTTGTGGCTGGAATCATGTTCTTCGTCGCCGGGGCTGACACCGTCCAAGTGATGGCCAGTCTGGTCATCGGCTTGGCCACTACGTATCTGGTAGTGAGGGGTTCCGATTACGCGACATCGCGCGTCGAGACATTCTTGAACCCAATGAGCGACCCACTGGGAGAGGGCTACCAGATCCGTGGCGTCTTGACCGCTCTCGCTTCCGGTGGGCTTACCGGCCGGGGTTTGGGAGAAAGCGTGCAGAAGCTATTCCCGCCTCAGGTCTATCATAGCGATGCCATCATCGCGATTATTGGGGAAGAATTGGGTCTTATCGGCTGTTTGGTGGTGATCGGGCTGTTCTTGTGCTTTGCTTACCGTGGTTTGTACATTGCTCTGAAGGCAAAGGACACCTTTGCGACACTTTTGGCTGTGGGCATCACGTCTTGGATCACCTGCCAGGCGTTCATCCACCTGGCTGCCAATACGGCGACATTGCCCTATACGGGCGTGACTCTGCCTTTCGTAAGTTATGGGGGTTCCTCCGTTGTCTCATGTCTGGCCGGCGTCGGCGTCCTTCTATCTGTGGGGCGGGGAACACCATTGAGGAAAAGCAACAGTGCGTCTTTTAATTACCGGAGGCGGAACCGGGGGCCACGTTTATCCGGCACTGTCCGTCGTCAAGGCTCTCGGCATCGGACCCAATAAAGGTCAGATCAGCGGGGTTCTATACGTGGGCACGTCAGCAGGCATGGAGCGCGCTATCGTCACCCGAGAGGGGTTGCCTTTCGCTGCTGTCTCCGCGGGAGGACTACGCGGCTTTGCCCCCTGGCGCATATTGGGCAACGGTCTGAAACTGGCGAAGGGCACATTTCAGTCCTGGCGCATTATCCGCTCCTTTCGACCCGATGCAGTGCTAGCCACCGGGGGTTATGTCTCGGCACCGACGGTCTTTGCGGCTTGGCTTTCCAGAGTGCCAGTGCTGATATACCTGCCCGATGTGGAACCAGGGTTAGCGGTCAAGGCGCTGTCGCGGTTTGCAGAGCGGGTTGCCGTTTCTCTTGAACCTTCGCTGGCCTATTTTCCGCCGGGCAAAGCAGTTGTCACTGGCTACCCGGTGCGGCCAGAATTGTACCAGCGGGAAAGGACGGTGGCCCGAGATCGATTGGGGTTAAGTGATGGGGATCGGGTGGTACTTGTCTTCGGTGGTAGCCGAGGGGCGGGCAGTATCAACCGGGCTGTGGGCGCCTGCTTGGAGCGGTTGCTCGAACAATGCACTGTGATCCATATTGCTGGTCGCAACGATATCGAGTGGCTCCGCGAGCGACGGGACGGGCTGCCCCCGATGCTGCGCGAACGCTATCGAGTCTACGAGTATCTCTATGAAGAGATGGTGGATGCGCTGGCAGCAGCAGATTTGGCGGTGGCACGGGCGGGTGCAGCGACGATGGGCGAATTCGCCGCCGTGGGTCTGCCCAGCGTGCTCGTGCCCTATCCGCACGCGGGACGGCATCAGGAAGCCAATGCGGACGCCTTGGTGGCAGCGGGCGCGGCGGTGAAAGTGCGCGACGAGGACCTGCCGTCTGGCGCGCTGGAGATCGAGGTGCTGCGACTTATACGAGATGAGGAACGGTTGCGACGCATGAGTGAGAAGGCGCGGAAATTGGCCCAGCCAAACGCGGCCAGGAATATTGGCTCTCACTTGCTCGCACTGGCAGGCGAAAATGCCTGCGGGGGTGGGGTATGGTCTTCATAGATATCCCGTATGACGTCATTCTCGCGCTTGTGATGGGACTGTTCATGCTCATCGGCTACTCGCGAGGCTGGCATCGTGAATTCATCACCTCGGTCTCGCTGGTAGCGTTGACCATATTTTACATAAAACCAGAATTAGCGAAGCCAGTTGTAGGTTATATTGATACATTTCTAAGGCTTCTGATTGCCTTTGTCAAAAGTGGCTTTCGGTTCGATCTCCAAATGCTGTCCGAGCGGATGGATTTCGTGCTGCTTCACCCAGAGAACCCGGAGGGCTTCTTGCTGGTGGTTTTGGGGATCATTGTAGTACTTTCCTACACGACGCACATTGGCTTGGGCAATGAAAAAGCGACTGCAATCAGCCGTCTGATGGGTGGTCTGTTGGGCCTATTCAATGGCTTTCTGGCCGTGTCGCTGGCGAAGGAGTTTGTGATCAAGTTCTTGCGCGAGACCAGGCCGCAAGCGGTTACGCTGCAGGCGGGGGGCGTGGTGGACCAACTCGCGGTCAGCGTGAGGGGCGTGACTCCGGGAGATCTTTTCCAGGGACGTGGCCCATTCTTGCTGGGCATAGCGATGGCAGTCGTCATCCTGATGACTTGGGAGAACTTCGTGAAGCGCGTGCGTGGTAAGGGATGATGAACACAGGCGGCGACTTCTTCGCGGGACACACTCATTTCGTGGGCATTGGGGGCATCGGTCTCAGTGCGATGGCGCGGGTGTTGCTCGAGCGGGGGCACCAGGTATCCGGCTCCGATTTGCACCTCTCGCCACTGACTGATGAGTTGCGCCGTCTGGGGGCGACGATTTATCAGGGGCACGAAGCGTCGCACGTCCACGGTGCCGATCGGCTGATCGTCAGTTCCGCCATCCGGCCCGAGAATCCAGAGGTGCTCGCCGCCCGCGAGATGAGCATCCCGGTGTACAAACGCGATGAGACGCTACCCCTCTTGATGCAGGGTCAATTCGTCATCGCCGTGGCGGGAACCCACGGCAAGACCACCACCGCAGCGATGATCGCGCTGATTCTGGCAGAGGCGGGTTTCGACCCGGGCTTCATCGTTGGCGGAATACTACGCGATCTGGGGACGAATGGTTATGCAGGGGGTGGCCGGGTGTTCGTAGTGGAGGCCGACGAATACGACCGTACTTTCCTGGGCCTCAAGCCCGATGTCGCAGTGGTCACGGGTGTGGAAATGGACCACCCAGACTGTTTCCGGGATCTGGAGGAGATGGCAGGGGCCTTTGCGGATTTCCTCCATTTAGTACCACAACATGGGCTGGTGGTCGGCTGCACCGATGACCCCATTGTGGCCCGATTGATGAGCGAACGGAGAACGACGTCAGCGGAGCGGCAGTGCTACGGCTTCCACTGTGAAACTGGCTGGTCGGCGCGAAGCATCGTGGCCAACGAGATCGGCGGAGCGAATTTCACCATCCGGAAAGGCAACGAGGAGATCGCTCAAGTGCAACTTCAGGTGCCTGGGCGCCATAACGTTTTGAACGCACTGGCAGCCTGGGCTGTCGGGGAGCGAATGGGTGTGCCCCGTGCGCAGATGGTGGCTGCACTGAGGCGGTTTTCCGGCGTGGCGCGTCGGTTCGAAGAGAAAGGGACCGTGGACGGCATCGTGGTTGTAGATGATTATGCCCATCACCCCACGCAAATACAGGCCACGTTGGCGGCCGCGCGGGCGCGATTTCCGAATCGGCCCATCTGGGCCTTCTTCCAGCCGCACACTTACAGTCGCACAAGGGCATTGCTGCCTGATTTCGCGGCCAGTTTCGCCAATGCCGATCACGTGATTGTGAGCGCCATCTTCGCGGCCCGCGAGCCGTTCGACCCGACCATCAGCGGGGCCGATCTTGTGGCGGCGATACATCATCCCGACGCTCGCTACATCGAAACCCTGGAGGGGGCGACGGAGTATCTGGCTGCACATTTAGCGCCGGGGGATGTCCTGCTTACCCTGGGGGCAGGAGATGGTTACCGCGTAGGCGAGGAATTGTTGAAACGGTTAGGAGCGACGTAGCATCCAATGGCTATGCTCTCGGCGGTGAAGTGTATGGATATTGATGGATTAGCGCGGGCTTTGGGCGACAAGGTGCGGCAAGACGAACCTTTGGCTAACCATACCACCTTCCGGATCGGTGGTCCAGCAGATCTGTTCGTCTCTGTGGGGTCGCTGGACGAACTCTGCAAGACAATAACCTTGGCCCGACGGTATGGGGTGCCTTATCTCATCCTGGGCCAGGGCGCAAACGTCTTGGTTTCGGACCGAGGCGTGCGCGGCATAGTAATCAAGAACAATTGTGATTATTTCTCTGTAGAAGAGGACGACGGAGGTGTGTTACTCTATGCGGAATCCGGAGCCCTCATCCGAGACGTGGCCCGAGCGATGGTCAGCCAAGGTGTTGCCGGTCTGGAATGGGCGGTAGATGTGCCGGGCACTGTGGGTGGTGCCATCGTCGGCAATGCAGGTGCCTACAATAGTTACGTGAGCGATTCTCTGGACTCTGTGTTCGTGCTCTTGCCGGAAGGTGAACAACGCTGGTTGGATGTGACCGAATTAGGTCTGGGTTATCGCACCAGTCGCCTTAAGGAGCGGCGCGATGGCACTGTCGTGCTGGCGGCACGCTTTCATCTCCGACACGGTGATTGCCAAGTGCTCAGCGAGAAAGCCGCTGGGTATACGCGCCGTCGCCAGGAAAACCAGCCCACCGAGCCCAGCGCAGGCAGTGTTTTCAAGCGCACAGAGCAGTACCCTGCGGGATTCCTGATCGAGACCGCTGGGCTCAAAGGTTACCGAGTGGGCGATGCGATGGTCTCGCCCGTCCATGCCAACTTTATTGTGAACATAGGCCGGGCGACGGCAGCACAAGTATGGGAGTTGATTGGTTTGGTGCGAGATACGGTGCGGGAAAAATTCGGCATCACCCTGGAATTGGAAATCGAGTTGGTTGGTGAGTGGTAAGAGGAATGGGTGAGAAACAACGGATTCGCGTCGGAGTGATCTTCGGCGGACGTTCTGGAGAGCATGAGGTATCGCTGATTTCAGCTGCTTCGGTGATGGCGGCTTTAGATCCGACGAAATATGAGGTTATTCCCATTGGTATCACCAAAACTGGCCGCTGGGTGACCACTGGCGACCCGATGGCGTTGCTGAAGGCGGAGGCTCGCCAGGATATGAAGCATCTGGAAGCACAAATCAAACGAGGGGCCTCGCCGGAATCGGGAACCCGCGAATTGGTGCCTGGCACTCAGGAAAGCGGTATCCCGACCGTGGATGTCATTTTTCCCGTTCTACACGGCCCGTTTGGTGAAGATGGCACTGTACAAGGGCTCTTAGAACTTGCCGACATCCCCTATGTGGGTGCAGGCGTGCTGGGTTCAGCGCTGGGCATGGACAAGATCGCACAGAAGGCGGTGTTTGTAACGGCGGGATTGCCGGTTTGCAAGCACATGCCTCTCAAGCGCAAGGCCTGGCGGGCTGACCCCAATGGGGTGATAGAACGCGTGGAAAGCACATTGGGTTACCCCTGTTTTGTCAAGCCCGCTAATTTGGGGTCGAGCGTGGGCATCTCGAAGGTGCGCAACCGCGAGGAACTGATCCGTGCGTTAGATATAGCCGCTCGTTACGACCGGAAGATGTTGGTCGAGGAGGCCATTGATGCCCGGGAGATCGAGTGCAGTGTGCTGGGCAACGATGAGCCGGAGGCGTCGGTGCTGGGCGAGATTGTGCCATGCAATGAATTTTACGACTACGAGGCCAAATACCTCGGCGATAGTCAATTGATTATCCCTGCGGATCTGCCGCCGCAGACGACCGAGTACATTCGGTCCCTGGCGATACGCGCCTTTCTCGCCCTCGACCTGGCTGGCATGGCTCGGGTGGACTTCTTCGTCAGCAAGAGCACCGGCCGGGTTTACGTGAGTGAAGTGAACACCATCCCAGGGTTTACGCCCATCAGTATGTACCCGAAACTTTGGGAGGCCAGTGGCTTGCCGTATCCGAGGCTGCTCGACCGCCTGATCGAATTGGCGCTGGAACGATATCAGGATACCCGGCAGTCACAGACCTATTACAATGCCGAACGTCTGGCGGGGTTCTCACAAAGTGCGACTGGTGCAGACGAAGCCTAAACGAAGACGACGCTCTCAAACACGACTGGGCCATCACTACGACGTGATTGTGCCCGAACAACTCGTGCCCGGGCGCCTGGTGGCTCATCGCAGCCGAATCCAGTGGGGCAAAGTGCCTTCGGCGCTCCTCTTGGTTGCTGCCCTGGCGCTCCTGTTTGCCTTTTGGATAGGCGATGATTTCTACGTGTCCAGCGTCCGGATCACCGGCACCCGGCTCGTCTCTGCCGAGGAGATTTTCACTGCTGCAGGCCTAAAGGACAAGAACATTTTTCTGGTACGGACAGGGGATATACAAGAACGACTATACAAAGCCTTTCCAAGCATCCAATCCGTGAGCGTGCGCTGCCAACTGCCCGGGCAGGTGATCATACAGGTTGTGGAGCGCGAGCCCAAATTGATCTGGCATACCAGGGATGCAGCATTCCTGGTGGATGGGGAGGGCAAGGTCTTGCAGTGGGCCAGTGGTGTTGAGAGCGGCAACGATCTGCATGTCTATGACTTAGACAATGTACCGCTCCGCCCTGGAGACATGGTGGATGCCTCCCCAGTGCGGACGGTCATTGCACTGCATGATTTGATGCCCGAAGTGAGGCGCTTCGACTACACGGCAGAACGCGGCATCAGCATTATGACTGCTCAGGGATGGCGGGCGTATTTCGGCAACGATGAGGCTCTGGAGACGAAGGTCAACAACCTGAAATCCATGCTGGACACTATGGTGGCGCAGGGTGTTCAGGCGGAGTACATTGATCTGCGGTTTGTTAGCAGTCCTTATTATCGCTGAGCGTGCGCGGTGTGCTCCGGTTTTTGACATAAGGAGTGGGTTATGTGGCTGCCAGTATTAGGATTGCTCTTGGGGTTGATCATTGGATCGGTTGTCTCATTCACGATCCCTTCCGAGTACGCGCGCTATACCGCGATGGCTATTCTCGCGGCGATGGACTCGCTCTTGGGAGCGGTGCGCTCGGAACTGGAGGGTGAATACGATAACGTGGTCTTTCTTTCTGGTTTCGTGGTCAATGCCCTCCTGGCCGGGGTGCTTACGTTCATAGGCGACCGGCTGGGCGTGGAATTGTATTACGCGGCCATTGTGGCTTTTGGGGTGCGGCTGTTTGACAATCTGGCGCTCATCCGCCGCCACTTCTTGGCACGCTGGGAGGCCAAACCATAGGTAGGCTCCTGCAGGAAAAGATATCATGGATCGCGCGATCGCCGCTCTGGATGTAGGCACAACGAAAATATGCACTCTGATCAGCGAGATCACTGAGGATGAGGCGCTGCGCATTGTGGGCGTGGGCGTAACACCCTCACGTGGCCTAAGCAAAGGCATGATTGTGAACGTGGAGGAGGCCTCCAGAGCCATCGCCGCCTCGGTGGAGAAGGCAGAGCGTATCTCCGGTTACAAGGTCGAGGGCGCTTATGTGGGCTTGGCCGGGAAACACATCTCCTCGCTGAATAGCCGCGGTGTGGTAGCGGTTGGGCGCGGCGACCGCGGCATCACCGCCGAGGATGTGGAACGGGCCATCGAGTCCTCGAAGGCCATTGCCATCCCGCACAACCGCGAGATCATACACGTGATCCCTCGTGGCTTCACGCTGGATGGACAAGAAGGAGTACGCGACCCGATTGGTATGGTGGGTTTCCGGCTGGAAGTGGAGACGCACATTGTGACTGGGGCAACGGCTTCCATTCAAAATCTGGTGAAGTGCGTCCACTCGGCTGGGGTGCATGTGAACGATCTGGTCCTTCAGCCACTGGCGTCTGCCGAAGCCGTACTCACAGACGAAGAGCGCGAGATGGGCGTGGTGTTGGTAGATGCTGGAGGAGGCACCACCGACTTGGCTATTTTTATCGCCAGCAACGTCTGGCACAGCCTGGTATTGCCGGTCGGGGGCAATAACCTGACCAACGACATCGCCATTGGCTTGCGCGTGCCGTTTACTGTGGCCGAGGAACTCAAAATCAAATATGGACACGCATTACCCGAAGCGGTGGACCCCAGTGAGCAAATAGATGTGGCTGCTTTTGGTGATTCAGCGCGGCGCTCGGTATCTCGTCGGGAGTTAGCCAGCATCATTGAGGCTCGGGCGGAGGAAATGTTCGCCCTTATCCTGCGAGAAATCAAGCGCTCTGGCTACGACGGCCTGCTGCCTGCGGGCGTTGTGCTGACAGGGGGCACAGCCCAGTTGCCTGGTTTTAAGGATCTAGGCCGCGAAGTGCTCCAGTTGCCCGTACGAGTGGGCGTTCCGCAGAATGTGGAGGGATTGGCGGAAATGGTCTGTGATCCCGCCTATGCCACCTCCGTAGGGCTGTTGCTTTGGGGCATGCAATACGAGAAAGAGAAGACCGGCCGGCCAGAGAGCACTGGCCAGAGCTGGGAGGAGATATATCGACGTTTCTTGGATTGGCTAAAAGTGTTTTTGCCTCGCTGAGACACAAATTAGGTGCAGCGGGCAGAAAGGAGCAAGATGGTAGAACGAGACAAACCACGTGGCAGCATCGAGAACTTCGCTCAGATCAAAGTCGTGGGCATTGGCGGAGGCGGCTCAAACGCCGTGGACCGTATGATCGAAGCCGGTCTCCAAGGCGTGGACTTCATCGCCGTGAACACCGATGCCCAGGCGCTCATGCTGTCCAAAGCACCGTTGCGGGTGCGCATCGGGGGCAAACTGACCAAGGGGCTTGGCTCCGGCGGGGACCCCACCATTGGTGAACGAGCGGCAGAGGAGTCCATCGAAGACCTGCGCGAGATCGTCAAGGGTGCGGACATGGTATTCCTCACCGCCGGCATGGGCGGCGGCACTGGCACGGGCGCATCGCCGATCATCGGTCGGATCGCGAAGGAAGCCGGAGCACTGACCATTGGCATTGTCACCCGGCCCTTCTCCTTCGAGGGTATGCGCCGTGCGAAGGCGGCTGAGGATGGCATTGCGAACCTCAAGGATCAGGTGGATACGCTCATCGTAATCCCGAACGATCGCCTGTTACAGATAGTGGATCGCAAAGCCTCCATCCAAACCGCCTTCAAAGTGGCCGATGACGTGCTGCGCCAAGGTGTGCAGGGCATCTCCGAGATCATCACGGTGCCCGGGCTGATCAACGTGGATTTCGCGGATGTCCGAACGGTGATGGCCGAAGGCGGGTCTGCCCTGATGGGCGTTGGCACTGCCAGCGGAGAGAATCGCGGAGTCGAAGCCGCTCAGCAGGCGATCTGCAGTCCCTTGCTGGACATCAGCATTGATGGCGCGAAGGGAGTGCTGTTCAATATCACTGCTGGTCCCGATCTGCGCCTGGCAGAGGTGGAAGAATCGGCAAACGTCATCCGTGAACGAGCCGACCCGGGCGCCAATATCATCTTTGGCGCGGTGATCGATCCGAATATGGGTGAGGAGTTCCGCATCACCGTCATTGCCACTGGCTTTGACGGGCAAGCGCGCAGTCACCAACGCCCTTACGTTATCTCCCCGCGGAAGACGATTGACTTCCCGGTGCGCAGTTACGACGAAGACGAACTGGACATCCCGGCTTTCTTGCGCCGCAATAAGTAGCACTCTGGTAACGGCTCCTTAACAGGGTGAGCACCTCTGCTCCATTACGGGGATGTGGAGAATACCTGGCCGAGGATGCTGGAAACTGTTTTTCAGCATCCTCGGCACGGACTCAGAGGGTAGCCGGGACAGTGTGCTTTGTCTCGTTTCGCCTGGATCGTGAGGGGTTGCTTTCTTCTCTGCCCCTCCCACTCCCGTTGGGGCAGAGGTAGCGCTGCATCTGTCAGGCAAGACGTTATCTCCTTAGGTCGTGCTCCGCGACTGCTCCGCATTCGAGTAGAAGAATCCTTAAAATTCGCTCCGAAAACTAAAATTTTGCCTCTAAACCCCTTGCTTTTTTGCGTCATTTGTGCTAAACTATAAAGGCACTATCCAACATATTGTGTAATGCCGCCCATCAAACACTAAATGTAGTACTTTAGTTCGAGCCTACCAAGTGCAACCCTGGACGAAATGGACAAACGGGAGTCTTGGCACTGGCGTCGTGCTTTGGCATAGCAGTTAGTACTACAGGAGGCTGATGGGCTTGTTTTGACTTCGCACAGAGAACGCCTTAGGGGGGATCATGAAGTGTCCTTACTGTCAATACAGCGACTCCCGTGTCGTGGACTCCCGCGATGTGGGTGATCTCATCCGGCGCCGCCGCGAATGCCTGCAGTGCAACCAACGGTTTACAACTTACGAACGGGTGGCCCCCGTCAATGTGCTCGTTATCAAGCGCGATGGCCGGCGCGAGGAATTCAATCGGGAGAAATTGTATCGTGGGTTGCGCATCGCCTGTGCGAAGCGACCCATCGCCGACGAGAAAATAGAGGCTCTCGTTCATGATGTGGAGACAGCGGTCTTTAACTTGGGTAAGGCTGAGGTTGAGAGCCGCGTCATTGGCGGGATGGTGATGGACCGCCTCCGAGAATTAGATGAAGTAGCCTATGTGCGTTTCGCTTCCGTATATCATCGTTTCAAGGATGTGGATGGGTTGGTAGAGGAAATAGAATCGCTAAAGCATTGGAAGAGCGATGCGCAGAAGAAAAGGAAGACCAGACGGAAGAAGGGGGCTCAGGGTGGAAGCGCAGCAAACTGAGATTAAACTAACTGCCAATGCGCTCACCGTTCTGGAAAAACGCTATCTAACCAAAGATGAAGACGGGCGCGTTTGTGAAACGCCGGCGGACCTGTTCTGGCGCGTGGCGCGAAACATCGCCCAGGCCGAAAAACTATACGACAGCGCAGCCGACACCGAAGCGGTGGCACAAGCATTCTTCCGCCTGATGGCCACGCTGGATTTCCTGCCCAACTCTCCCACTTTAATGAATGCCGGTCGCAAGTTGCAGCAATTGTCGGCTTGTTTTGTGTTGCCTATCGAAGATTCGATGGTGAGCATTTTCGAGACGCTGAAACACACTGCTCTCATCCACCAGAGCGGTGGCGGGACCGGCTTCTCCTTCAGTCGACTGCGGCCCCGCAATGATGTGGTGCGCTCTACCCACGGTATATCCAGTGGGCCCATCTCGTTCATGCGGGTGTACGATGCGGCCACAGATGCTATCAAGCAGGGTGGCACGCGTCGCGGGGCAAACATGGCTATCTTGCGGGTGGATCACCCGGATATCGTGGAGTTCATCACTTGCAAGGCCCAGGAAGGAGTGCTTGCCAACTTCAATATCTCCGTGGGTGTAACAGATGCTTTTATGGCCGCCGTGGCGAATGACGAGGAATATGGGCTTATCAACCCACGCACCGGTCAGGTAACAGAGAAAGTCCGTGCCCGCCAGATCTTCGACCTGATGGTGGAGATGGCCCACCGCAATGGTGAGCCAGGGGTGGTGTTTCTGGATCGCATCAACCAGTTTAACCCCACGCCCCTCGTCGGGCAGATCGAGGCTACCAACCCGTGTGGCGAGCAGCCGCTCCTACCTTATGAGAGTTGTAATCTGGGTTCCATCAACTTGGCCCACATGGTACGAAATGGTGAGATAGATACCGAACATCTGGAGCGCACGGTGCGCCTGGCCGTCCGCTTTCTGGACAATGTCATTGATATGAACCGCTATCCTATCCCTCAGATCGAAGAGTTGACCAAGGCCAACCGCAAGATCGGCTTAGGGGTGATGGGTTTCGCGGATATGTTGGTCCAGTTGAGGGTTCCCTACGATTCCGAGGAGGCCCTCGAGATAGCCGAGCGGGTGATGGGCTTCATCCGCGACATAGCACGAGAGGCCTCAGAGGAGTTGGCAGCCGTGCGAGGCGCTTTCCCGAACTTTGCCGGCTCGATTTACGATAAGCCGGGTGCGCGCCCATTACGCCACGCCACTTGTACTACCGTCGCCCCGACCGGAACCATTAGTATTATCGCCGGCTGTTCCAGCGGTATCGAGCCTTTGTATGCCTTGAGTTATGTGCGGGCCCACGTGTTAGATTCCGACACCTTGCCCGTCGTGAACGATCTTTTCCTGGAGGTAGCGAAGTCCGAGGGGTTTTACTCCGACGACTTGATTCGCGAGGTGGCGGCTCGTGGGTCGGTGCGCGGGTTGCCGAGTGTGCCGGAATGGGTGCAACGGGTGTTCGTCACCGCCCATGAGATCGCGCCGGAATGGCATGTCCGCATCCAGGCAGCATTCCAGAAATACACCGACAACGCAGTCAGCAAGACAATCAATTTTCCCAACAGTGCCACCGTGGAGGACGTGCGGCAGGCCTATTTGTTGGCTTATCAGATGGGCTGCAAAGGGATCACGATCTACCGCGATGGCAGTCGCCAGACCCAGGTGCTCACGAAAGGTTTGGCTGTGCCCAAAGAGGAGGAAGGCAAGGGAATCCGACGCAAGCCCCGGCCTCGTCCCACGATCACCAAGGGATGGACGGAGAAAGTGCCCATGGGTTGTGGGCGCAACCTGTACATCACCGTAAACGAAGATGCGGAAGGCCTCTGTGAAGTCTTCTTGCAGATGGGCAAAAGCGGGGGATGTACAGCCTCTCAGTCCGAGGCTATCGGCCGGCTGATCTCGCTGGCCCTGCGGTCGGGGGTGAGCACAGACGAGATCATTGATCAGTTGAAGGGCATTCGTTGCCCCTCTCCCTCGTGGCATAACGGCAGTACCACCCTCTCCTGTGCCGATGCCATTGGCAAGGCCCTGGAGCGCTACCGCAACGGGCGGGAGGGCAAGGGCGAGGAGAACGCCCATATTAAGAGCCTGACTGACATCTGCCCGGAGTGCCCGGAATGCGGGGGAATTATGCAGTTTCAAGAGGGATGCGCGATCTGCCGGGCGTGCGGGTATTCGCAGTGTGGCTGAGAGGCCATCTTCCGGCCCTCTGACGGGTGGAATAGCGTTGTGATGAGGCTCGTGCTCTTGAGGTTTGCTATCCGGATTTCAGCGCAGAATTTGACAAAAAGAAAAATTGTGGTATAATTAAAATTCGATTTTTCAACCAAAGGTTCTGCCTGGATCGCGGCCTCCGAACGGCACATGGCTTACCTTGATAAAGGTTCTTTCGTTGCCGCCAGTGGAGGCTCGTTTTTTGCTGTTTGCTTTCATCGAACCCTCGTGGCAGGCACTACAAGGGGGGATAAGAATAGATGGCAGTTTCAGTAAGGGGTGTCATCAATCGGAATATGAGCGTGTTGAATAACCGTGTCCGGTCCTATGCTCGCATCCCTGACGTCCATCCGCTACCCAGTCTCATTGAGGTGCAGCGTACCTCCTATGAGTGGCTCATCAAGGAAGGATTGCGAGAACTCTTCGAGGAGATCTCGCCCATCGTCAGTTACAACGGCAACTTAGAGTTGCATTTCCTCGATTATCGCTTTGAGGAGCCCAAATATAGCGAGGAGGAGTGTCGCACCCGCGACATGACTTTTGCTGCCCCGCTCTACGTGCGGGCGCGGCTCATCAACAGGGAGACGGGTGGGGAAATACCCGAGCAGGATGTTTACCTGGGCGATTTCCCGCTCATGACCAGCAATGGCACGTTCATCATCAACGGCGCAGAGCGCGTTGTCGTCAGCCAACTCATTCGTTCCCCCGGCGCTTATTTCAAGGTGGAGGAAGATCGGGTTACCGGACGACTGCTCTGCATGGCCAAACTCATTCCCAACCGCGGGGCTTGGCTCGAGTTTGAGACCAGCAAACGCGACGTCATCTCGGTGAAGGTGGACCGCAAGCGCAAGATACCGATCACCGTTCTCCTGCGTGCGTTGGGCACCATCGAAGTGGAGGGCCAAGAAGCCGATAACGCCCTCATTGTAACTGGCACCGACGAGGAACTGTTATCCCTTTTCGCATCTGTGGACACGATGCCGGAACACTCCTACATCCAGTCCACTATGGAGCGTGATCCGACCACAGATGCCGCCTCGGCCCTCGAAGAGTTCTTCAAGAGAATGCGTCCGGGCGACCCCGCCACCTTTGAAAACGCTCGCAGTTATCTTAGCAGTCTGCTTTTTCATCCGCGGCGTTATGATCTGGGGAAGGTGGGCCGCTACAAGCTCAATAAGCATCTGGGGCTGGATGTGCCTCTGGATCATCGCACCCTTACCAAGCGCGACCTGATTAAGATTGTCGAGCGCATCATTCAGGTGAACAACGGCGTCGAGGACCCAGACGATATTGATCATCTTGGCAACCGGCGTGTTAAGACCGTGGGCGAGTTGATCCAAAATCAGTTGCGCATCAGCCTGCTGCGTATGGAGCGTATGGTGCGTGACCGAATGAGCACCCGCGATCCGGAGCAGGTAACTCCTGTGGCGCTCATCAATATTCGTCCGATCGTCGCTGGGTTGCGCGAGTTCTTTGGTGGCAGCCAGCTCTCACAATTCATGGATCAGACGAACCCGCTGGCGGAACTAACCAACAAGCGCCGTCTCTCGGCATTGGGCCCCGGTGGCCTGCGCCGTGAGCGTGCCGGATTCGATGTGCGTGATGTGCACCACAGCCACTACGGCCGGATTTGTCCTATCGAAACCCCAGAAGGCCCAAACATCGGCCTCATCGGTTCCCTGTCCACTTATGCGCGGGTGAATGAGTATGGCTTCATTGAGACTCCATACCGCAAGGTGATCCATTCTCTCCCGCCCGACCCGAAACTGCTGGAGGGCCGCACTGTCCGCGAGCGGATATTAGACCCCAAGACCGAGGAGGTCATCGCCGAGCCAGGCACAAAGATAGATGCCGCGTTGGCGAAGCGGATCAAGAAAGCGGGCGTTCGAGAAGTCAAAATAGTCCCAGTGGCCACAAACGAAGTGGTTTACCTAACGGCGGACGAAGAAGATCACTACGTTATCGCCCAGGCAAATGCTCGGCTGGATGACGATGGCCAGTTCTTGGATAAGCGCGTCTCCGTACGCTATCACCAGAATTTCCTCATGGAGGCGGTGGAAAAGGTAGACTATATGGACGTGTCGCCCAAGCAAATCGTGGGAGTGTCGGCGGCACTCATCCCATTCCTGGAGCACGACGACGCCAACCGCGCCTTGATGGGTTCCAACATGCAACGCCAGGCTGTGCCGCTCATTGCCCCTGAGGCTCCTCTGGTGGGCACGGCGATCGAAAAACCAGCCGCATTAGACTCTGGTCAAGTGATCATAGCGGAGAACGACGGCGAAGTCGTCAGCGTCACAGGGCAGCGGATCGTTGTGCAAGGCAACGACGGACAAAAAGTCTATCATCTGCGCCGCTACAGTCGCACAAACCAAAGCACGTGCCTGGACCAACGTCCTATAGTGAACAAAGGTGACCATGTGAAAGCAGGAGACGTTCTCGCCGACTCCTCTTCCACTGACCGCGGTGAATTGGCCTTGGGTCAGAACGTAATCGTTGCGTTCTTATCCTGGGAGGGCGGCAACTACGAAGATGCCATTCTCATTAGCGAGGCGCTAGTCCGAAACGACAAGTTTACCTCTATCCACATCGAGAAGCATGAGGTCGAAGCGCGGGATACCAAACTGGGCCCCGAGGAAATCACCCGCGATATCCCAAACGTTGGCGAAGACGCGTTGCGAAACCTTGATGAAGAGGGTATCATCCGCATCGGTGCAGAGGTGGGACCGGGCGACATTCTGGTGGGCAAGATCACGCCGAAAGGCGAGACCGAACTGACCCCAGAGGAGAAATTATTGCGCGCCATCTTCGGCGAAAAGGCCTGGGAGGTCAAGGACTCTTCGTTGCGCCTACCACATGGCGAGCGCGGCAAGGTAGTGGACATCCGTACCTTCTCCCGCGAGGAGCATCCCGATATGGCTCCTGGCGTGGACAAGATGGTGCGCGTGAGCGTCGCCCAACGCCGCAAGATCACCGAGGGCGACAAGATGGCCGGTCGCCACGGCAATAAGGGCGTGATCTCCAAGGTGGTCTCCATTGCCGATATGCCCTACCTGGCCGACGGCACGCCCGTGGATATTATCTTGAATCCGCTTGGAGTGCCCGCCCGTATGAATGTGGGCCAGATTCTGGAAGCTCACTTGGGGTGGGCGGCCAGTCGTATGGGCTTTCGAGCCGTGTCACCGGTATTCGACGGCGCGGATGAGACGGAAATCATGGGCGAATTGGCACGCGCTTGGCTGATAGATCGGGCGTGGGAAGACGCAACCCGGCGCGCGTGGCAGTGGCTGCACGAGCAAGATGTGGACACCACCGACCTGGAGGATGACGAAGAGGCGCGGCGTGTGTACTTGCGCCACGTGTTAGAAGTACCTGACGACCAGGATGTGGATGAGGTCGTTTCCGATTGGGCCTCGGCACGCTGGGCCTGGCTGGCGCAGTGGCTGAAAGAACGCGGGTACGATATCCGTTCCATTCAATCCACCATCGAAACCGACCTGCCTGTTTCAGAGCGAGGGAAGGCCGACCAGAGGGCAGTGAATCTGTGTCTGCGTCTGTGGCTTGAGGACCATGGCGTGGATGTATCGAATCTATCCGACCAGGACATCGAGGACAAGGCAGCGCGCGTCAGCCTGGAAGTCAAAGAACCCCTGCCGATATCGGGCAAGATGATCCTCTACGATGGCAAGACCGGGGAGCCTTTCGACCGCCCAGTGACCGTAGGCATCATTTATATGATGAAACTGGCGCACCTGGTGGAAGACAAAGTGCACGCCCGCTCCACAGGGCCGTACTCGCTGGTCACACAACAGCCCTTGGGTGGAAAGGCCCAGTTGGGTGGCCAGCGTTTCGGAGAAATGGAGGTTTGGGCTCTGGAGGCCTATGGCGCGGCCCACACCCTACAGGAGATGCTCACCGTCAAATCAGACGATGTGACTGGCCGGGTCAAGACCTATGAGGCTATCGTGAAGGGCGAACGGATCAGCGAACCCGGCATACCAGAATCTTTCCGCGTCTTGGTGAAGGAATTGCAGAGCCTGGCGTTATCCGTTGAGGTTTTGAATGAGAACGGTGAGCGAATCCAGTTTGGGCGTGAGGAGAGTGAGGAGCCATTGCCCAGGCTGGGCTTGGGGTTGGGTGTGCCTGGATTTGCACGCGAGAGGACCTTTGGATAAACGCGCCTCTCTACCACATGCGATACAGGGTAATTGACAATTTTCACAATGTATATATACTTTAAATGTTTCATCCCGCTGTGAACTTGAGCGGGTGTGAACTTTCTTACCGAGTACGAGCATCGCCGAGGCGCTGCTTGTTCAGAGCGGCCTCGGCGTCTTATGCCTATTATTCACAAGCCTTGTAGAAGGAGGGCTTATCTTGCCGACGATCAATCAATTGGTGAGAAAAGGACGCAAAGAAAAGTTACAGAAAAGCAAAGCGCCCGCTCTGCGCCTCTCATACAACGCGCTCAAGGGTCGGTACACTCGGGGGCGGAATCCAATGAAGCGCGGCGTTTGCACGCAGGTCAAGACGATGACCCCGAAGAAGCCTAACTCGGCCCTGCGGAAAATCGCCCGTGTGCGCCTGACCAGTGGAATCGAAGTTACAGCCTACATTCCCGGCGAGGGCCACAATTTGCAGGAACACTCGGTGGTGTTGGTGCGCGGTGGCCGGGTCAAGGATTTACCTGGCGTGCGCTATCACATCGTCCGCGGAGCATTGGATGCTGCCGGCGTCGAGAATCGCCAGCGCGGGCGTTCGAAATACGGTTCTAAGCGACCAAAGAAGTCCTAACTTATACTGGGCATGATTTTGCCTTCTCTGTGCAAGGAGAGTGGAATGCCGAGACGTGGTACTGTCATCCGTCGGGTGCCAGCGCCCGACACCAAATATAATAGCATCTTAGCGGCCCGATTCATCAACAAATTGATGCAACGTGGCAAGAAGAGCGTGGCGGAACGCATCTTCTACGAAGCCATGGACATTATCGAGTCGCGGGTCAACAAGGCTCCATTGGAAATCTTCGAACAAGCCATCCACAACGTGGCGCCCGTTTTAGAGGTGAAACCTCGGCGCGTCGGTGGTGCAACCTATCAGGTTCCTGTGGAGATTCAAGGAGACCGCCGTTTCTCTTTGGCCATGCGCTGGCTCATCCAGTCGGCACGCAGCCGACCGGGCAAGTCCATGGCCGAGAAACTGGCCAACGAACTCATGGATGCTTCCAAGGGCACGGGGGCCGCTATCAAGAAGAAGGAAGACACACACAAGATGGCGGAGGCCAACAAAGCCTTTGCCCACTACCGGTGGTAGCCCAAGGCTGGCACACCTATTGCCGATGGAGTGACGCTGGCGTCGCATTTGCCAAGGCCGGGGTGTAAGATGTCCAGGCTCGCGCCTCTAGAGAAGGTCAGGAATATAGGCATTATCGCTCATATTGATGCGGGTAAGACCACCACCACGGAGCGCATCCTGTTCTACACCGGCCGCACGCACCGCATGGGCAATGTGGACGAGGGCACAACGGTCACCGATTGGATGGAGCAGGAGCGAGAGCGCGGTATCACTATCCAGTCGGCGGCTGTTACTACGCTCTGGCGTGATTGCCAGATTAACATCATTGATACACCGGGCCACATAGATTTCACTGCCGAGGTCCAGCGTAGCCTGCGCGTGTTGGATGGAGGGGTGGTCATTTTCGATGCTGTGGCCGGGGTGGAACCGCAGTCCGAGACCGTGTGGCGGCAGGCCGACCGTTTCGGAGTGCCGCGTATCTGTTTCATTAACAAATTAGACCGTACAGGGGCTGATTATTGGCGTTCAGTCAGGAGCATTGAGGATCGTCTTGGAGCACGCACGGCTGTGGTCCAGATGCCCATCGGCATAGAAGGGCATTTCAGGGGGTTGGTAGATCTCATCGAGAACCGCGCCGTGATTTATCTGGACGATCTGGGCACCCAATTGGAAAGCACCGCTGTGCCCCCGGAACTCCAGGAGGAGGCGGCCCAACGCCGCGAGGCGTTGATCGAACGGGTGGCAGAAACCGACGAGGCGTTAACCCTAAAATATCTGGAAGGTGAAGAGATAACGCCTGCGGACCTCCGTGCCTCTCTCCGTGCGGCCACAATCAGTGGCCAGTTGTTCCCCGTCTTAGGGGGAGCAGCCTTGCGCAACAAGGGCGTGCAATTGCTGCTCGACGCGATCGTGGATTATTTGCCCTCCCCGCTGGATATTCCACCAGTGCAAGGAGTAGATCCGCGCACTGGCACACCGATCGAACGGCGACGTAGCACCCAAGATCCTTTCACTGCCTTGGCATTCAAAATCCAGACCGATCCCTTTGTGGGACGACTGACCTACATCCGGGTGTATTCCGGTCGCCTGAAGGCGGGGATGCGAGTGTTGAACGCCACCAGAGACCGCAAGGAGCGAGTAGGGCGTATCTTGCGCATGTATGCCAACCGCCGGGAGGAGATGGAGGAAGTCGAAGCCGGCGATATCGCCGCGTTGCCAGCCCTGCGCTGGACGTTCACAGGTGACACGATATGCCACGAGAATTACCCGGTCGTTTTGGAAGCCATTCGGTTCCCAGAACCCGTGATCTCGGTGGCCATTGAGCCGAAGACGAAGGCGGACCAGGATAAAGTCAGTGACGCATTGAAGCGCCTGGAGGAGGAGGATCCTACCTTTCGCGTCCGCACCGATGCGGAGACAGGCCAGACGATCATCTCAGGTATGGGCGAACTGCACCTGGAAGTGTTGGTGGATCGGCTGCTCCGCGAGTTCAAGGTCCAGGCCACCGTCAGCAAGCCACAGGTGTCCTATCGGGAGACGATCACCAAGCCCATGCGCGCGGAGGGGCGATTCATCCGACAAACGGGGGGCGCTGGGCAATACGGTGTGGTGTGGCTGGAACTCGAACCACGACCTAAGGGTACCGGATTCGAGTTCGAAAACGCTCTGAAGGGAGGGACCATCCCCCAAGAGTTTGTACCCGCTGTAGAACAAGGTGTGCGCGAGGCAATGGAAAGCGGGGTCTTGGCCGGATATCCGCTTGTGGACATGCGGGTCAGGTTGGTAGATGCCCAATATCACGAGGTGGACTCCTCGGAACTGTCTTTCAAAATGGCGGGGTCGTTGGCTTTGCGCAATGGCGTAGCGCAGGCGGAGCCCGTGCTCTTGGAACCCATCATGAAGATAGAGGTGGTGGTACCCGAAGAAGCCACCGGCGAAGTAATCGGCGATCTGAATGCCCGACGGGCCACGATTGATGGCATGCAATCCCGCGCCGATGGGATGCAAGTGATTGACGCCCACGTCCCCTTGGCGGAGACATTCGGCTACGCAACCGATCTGCGCTCCTTGACCCAAGGGCGCGGCTCGTTCACAATGGAATTCGACCATTACGCTGAATTGCCCAGGGAGATGATGGAACGCATTCTTGGGGGCGCGCGATATGTTTCCCGGCGGACAGGATAGAAAGGGGAATCGAGATCCTTCCACTCTGCGAGAGAGTGGGAACGATTTGGATTGACCACTACATGTAACTTGCCAAAATTTGAATTTTGATTATAATTCCGCGTTTGTGCCAGTGAATTTGAGCAATCATCGTTTTCAAGTGACGAAAGGAGAACCACCTTATGGCGAAGCAGAAATTTGAGCGCACGAAGCCACACGTGAACGTGGGCACCATTGGTCATGTGGACCATGGCAAGACCACCTTGACGGCTGCCATCACCAAAGTGTTGGCGATGAAAGGTCTGGCCCAGTTCCGGCCCTACGATTCGATTGACAACGCTCCGGAGGAGAAGGCGCGGGGGCTGACCATTGCCATCTCCCACGTGGAGTACGAGACTCCGGAGCGGCACTACGCCCATGTGGACTGCCCAGGTCATGCCGACTACATCAAGAACATGATCACCGGGGCGGCACAGATGGATGGGGCCATCCTGGTGGTGAGCGCGCCAGATGGGCCCATGCCGCAGACGCGGGAGCACATTTTGTTAGCCCGCCAGGTGGAAGTGCCGAGCATGGTGGTGTTCCTGAACAAAGTGGACCTGATGGATGACCCGGAACTATTGGAGTTGGTGGAGTTAGAGCTCCGGGAGTTGTTGACCAGTTACGGTTTCCCTGGCGATGAGATCCCCATCGTGAAAGGGTCGGCGCTGAAGGCGTTGGAGAGCCCATCTACGGACCCCAACGCGCCGGAGTACCAGTGCATTTGGGAGTTGACGAGGGCGGTGGATCACTACATCCCGACGCCGGTGCGGGAGATGGACAAGCCTTTCTTGATGCCGATCGAGGATGTGTTTGGGATCAAGGGGCGCGGGACGGTGGTGACTGGGCGTATCGAGCGCGGCACGGTGAAAGTAGGGGACGAGGTGGAGATCGTCGGGCTGCGGGAGGATGTGCGGCGGACGGTGGTGACCGGTGTAGAGATGTTCCGCAAGACGTTGGACTACGGTCAGGCGGGGGACAATGTAGGTTGCCTGCTGCGTGGGATCGAGCGCGAGGAAGTGGAGCGCGGGCAGGTGTTGGCCAAGCCGGGGAGCATCAAGCCGCACACCGAGTTTATGGGAGAGGTGTACGTGTTGAAGAAGGAAGAAGGTGGGCGGCACACGCCGTTCTTCACGGGATACCGGCCGCAGTTCTACATCCGGACGATGGACGTGACGGGAAGCATCGAGTTGCCGGAAGGGGTGGAGATGGTGATGCCTGGGGACAACGTGAACATGAAAGTGCGCTTGATCGTCCCCGTGGCTTTGGAGCAGGGCTCGCGGTTCGCCATCCGTGAGGGTGGGCGCACTGTGGGCGCTGGTGTGATCACGAAAATCGTCGAGTAGGTAGAAAGAGGGGAAAGGGTCTCTGAACCCGAGTAGATATGGCGAAAAAAGAGAACCGCATTGTGATTACTCTCGCCTGCACCGAGTGCAAAGAGAGAACTTATACTACAACCAAGAACCGCAAGAACGATCCTGGGCGTATTGAACTGCAGAAATACTGTCCACGATGCCGGAAGCACACGTTACATCGTGAGGCGAAGTAAGGCCGAAACTACAGTCATAAAACCTACATTGCAGAATAAAGGCCAGTAGCTCAAGTTGGCAGAGCAGCGGTCTCCAAAACCGCAGGTTGCGGGTTCAAGTCCTGCCTGGCCTGCTGAACCCATAAGACACCGTATCGAAAACCAGGCGATTCTTATCGCCAGTATTTCGGGCGTTTCTCATAGTCGCCGGGTAACGGTACGGTGTCTTTGGGATGCGTATCTGTTCGGGAAAACACAGATCAAAATTATGGAGTGAGATCCGGTGGCCAAAGCGAAGGAAACAAAGCCCACGCGCGAACATAAAGAGAATCGAATCGTGCGGTATCTCAAAGAAGTGCGATCCGAGTTGATGAAGGTGACCTGGCCCAGCCGCAGCGAGACGTTTACGCTGACGATTGTAGTCCTAGTCACCACGGTGGCCATGAGCGGATTCTTAGCCGTTGTAGATTGGGGTTTTTCCCAGTTGATCCGAGTTATCTTACAGATTACAACAGGAAGTTGAATTCTTATCGTGGATCTATGAGCGAGAACGAAGCAGAAATTACTCAACCCGAGGTTGAGGCAACTGAAGAGCAGCCATCAGCCGAAACGCAGGTGGAACCTGTCGCCGGGGAGACGGCGGAAGGGCCTGAGGGCGAGGTTCCAGCGGGGCAAGAACCTTCCACGGAAACATCAGAGGGAGCCCTAGCGGAAGGCGAGGTTTCTGCGCAAATACAAGATGGACGTGCTTGGTACGTCGTACACTGCTATTCGGGTTACGAGAACAAAGTCCAAAAGAACCTGGAGCATCGTATCGAGTCCATGGGGATGCAGAACAAGATCTTCCGCGTCGTCATTCCAACTGAAGAAGAAATCGAAATTCGTGAGGGCCGTCGTCGCACCACCAGAAAACGCGTTTTTCCAGGCTACGTCTTGGTGGAGATGATCCTTGACGAAGATTCCTGGCAGGTGGTGCGCAACACTCCGGGTGTGACTGGGTTCGTGGGTTCGGGTACCAAACCAACACCTCTTTCCGAAGAAGAGGTAAGGAATATCCTAAAACGCATGGAGGTCGAGGCTCCCAAGATCAAGGTCAGTTTCCGGATCGGCCAAAGCGTACGCATCATCGACGGTCCTTTCGCCGATTTCATGGGCACCGTGGACGACATGAACCTGGAGAAGGGCAAAGTGCGCGTTTTAGTCTCTTTCTTCGGTCGCGAAACACCGGTAGAACTAGACTTCCTGCAGGTGTCAAAACTGTAATCGCTCTGGCTGGAAGAGCATCTTGAGGGGAGATAAATGGGTAAAAAAGTCAAAGCCATCGTTAAATTACAGGTTCCCGCCGGCAAGGCTAGCCCTGCACCACCAGTTGGCACCGCGTTGGGCCCACATGGTGTGAATATCATGGCCTTTTGCAAAGAGTACAATGCGCGCACGGCGAGCCAGGCCGGTAGCATCATTCCGGTGGAGATCACTATTTATGCGGACAATTCTTTCACTTTCGTCACGAAGACTCCACCCGCAGGGGATCTACTGAAGAAGGCAGCCGGTGTAGAAAAGGGCTCTAGCGAGGCAGGCAAGCAGATAGTTGGTAAGGTGACGCGCCAGCAGATCCGCGACATCGCGTCGCTGAAGATGCAAGACCTAAATGCCACCGACTTGGAAAGCGCAGCGCGGATCATTGAGGGCACCGCTCGTAGTATGGGTATCGAGGTGGTTGATTGAACAGTAGTGTCCCTTGTCGTGGGAGGGCATTTCGCCCGTTTATGACCACAATGGAGGAAAAATGACTAAGCATGGTAAGAAATACCTGGAAAAGAAAACGTTGATTGATCCGGAGAAACTGTATTCGCCGGAAGAGGCTGTTGATTTGCTCAAACAGACGGCTTACGCTCGCTTCGATGAAACGGTTGAACTGCACATACGCACTGGCGTTGATCCGCGCCAAGCAGATCAACAAGTGCGCGGGGTAGTACAATTACCTGCCGGCAGGGGTAAGAAAATCCGGGTGTTGGTCTTTGCTGAGGGGGAGGCAGAGAAGGTAGCCCGTGATGCGGGGGCCGATTATGTCGGCTCGGATGAACTGATAAAGCAGATCAGCGAGGGGTGGCTCGAATTCGACGTCGCCATAGCCACTCCGCAGATGATGGGTAAGGTGGGCCGCCTTGGGAAGATCCTGGGTCGCCGCGGCCTGATGCCCAATCCTAAAGCCGGCACTATAGCGGACATCTCCGATTTGCCACGTATCATCGCCGAGTCTCGTGGCGGGCGTGTTGAATTTAAGATTGATAAGACTGCCAACGTGCACATCCCAATAGGCAAGATTAGTTTCACCAAAGAGCAACTTTTGGAGAATCTCGCCGCGGCGATGGATGCGATCATGCGCGCCAAACCGACCGGCGCCAAGGGTCAGTACATAAAACGAATTACATTGACAACTACAATGGGACCAGGGATCCGACTAGATCTTTCACAGGCTATGGCTCTCAAGCCTGCCGCCTAAGCCCGAAATACTTCAACCCGAATGGTCGTTTCGGGTGCTGTACAGTTGTACAATAGAATATAGTCCCGCCAGTGACAGCAGGTGCGCTGCGACGCTTAATTAATGCCTGCCGAGGCAAGGACTTGAAGCCAAGCGAACCCCTTGTGCACGCGAGTCTTTGTTTCGGCTAGCACACGGGGTTTTTAGTTTCCAGTCAAAACATAGCAAGGAGGTGATCATCTTTGGCTATAACCAAGGCTAAAAAGGAACAACTTGTTGCCGACTACGCCGAAAAACTTGCTCGGTCAAAGGCCATCATTCTGACGGATTACCGTGGCCTGACCATGGCAGAACTGACCGACCTGCGTAGGCAGTTGCGGGGTGTTGGAGCAGAATACCATATCGTCAAAAACCGGCTGGTTAGATTGGCAATGAGTAGGGCGGGTCGGACTGTACCTGAGGATCTGTTGACAGGCCCGATTGGCATTGGCTTTTGCTTTGATGATGCCGTAGCAGTAGCCAAAGCGATTGTCGAGTACGCCCAAAGCGCTCGCACTTTCGAGATCAAAGGGGCTGTAATGGGCGATAGCATCCTCAGCGCCACAGATGTAACCACCCTCGCCACGCTCCCGCCAAAAGAGGCTATACTGGCCCAAGTATTGGCGGCTATCCAATCACCAACCACTGGGCTGCTTGGCGTGTTGGATGCAGCGCTGCGCAACGTGCTCTACGTTTTGCAGGCTCGAGTCGAGCAATTGGGTGGCGTGGCTCATTGAGCCTGATCACAGAGTGTGCGAAAGAAATCTTAGAGGAGGTAACACTTCATGTCCATTGAAAAAATCGTACAGGAGATCGAGAAACTCAGCGTCTTGGAACTCGTCGAATTGAAAAAGGCGCTCGAGGAGCGCTGGGGCGTCACAGCTGCATCCGTCGCCGTAGCCGCAGCCCCAACGACTGGTGCGGTCGCTGCTGGCGAGGCTGCTCCCGCTGCCGTGCAAGAGCAAACTGAATTCGACGTCATACTCAAGGAAATCGGCCCAGAGAAAGTCAAAGTTATCAAGGCCGTCCGCGAGATCACCGGCTTGGGGTTGAAGGAGTCGAAAGACGCAGTGGATGCCGTCGCAAGTGGTCCCAGTGTCATCCGCAAAGGCGTGAGTAAAGACGAAGCGGCGGCGGCGAAAGCCAAGTTGGAAGAAGCCGGCGCTGTAGTTGAGATCAGATAACCAAATAACATCGAAACTTCGTCCTGAAAAAAGTGCTCGCCGCCGGGATGAGGAGTTTAGACTCATAGCCCCACCGTTTTCATGATCGTGGGGCTATGAGTCAATATTCCACTTTTCTGTGTAGGAGTATCTCTCCGGTCTTTTCCACGAGCAAGATCAGCACCAGGAAGATAATATCCACTGTAGCAGTCAAGACGAGGGCATAGTTTAGGTAGTTCGCGGCGGATTGTACCACTCCTCGCCAGACAGGAGGAATCTTTAGCCCACCGCCTGCAAAGTAGAGGATGGCAATTGCGGCTATCAGAAAGATGAGCAACGTCCTCCAAGGGCGCAGATCGGAGTCGCTGGGCAACATCGCATTGCTAATAGCGAAAATGAGGTAGAGCCACACCCACGCATCTGGGGCCAAGATAAGGTTACGCAGGAGCGAGGACACTGCTTCTAAGGTGAGGGGTGTGATCATTCCTGTGGCAAAGCGCCAATGGCCGAGCCCTAAGATCAAGGTGCAACCTACCATTAGTGGCGCTACACCGATGATGCTCTCCCTCACCGGGTCTACGGCCGCTACCCGCACAGATCCGAAACTGATCTTGCCTTTGGATTTGCGTTTCGGGGCGATAGAGAGGTTTCCCGTTCTAACACCCAGCAGGCGAGCCACAGCCCAGTGGCTGACTTCATGTAATACCACACCTGGCAAGAGCACGAGGAAATTGAGCAGCGTGGCTACCTCTCTGTCTCCAGAGAAGAGCAGGCCAAGCCCCTGTAGGTGTGCGTTCAGCCATCTCTTCAAGAACATAAGGGACGCTAAGAGCGAGGCCAGCCAGATCACCGCCGTCCAAGTGCTAAGCACAGTTCCATGGCTCCTCGTTAGTAAGGCAGTCCCTTGGCTCGGGCGGATCGCCGTACGATCTCGACAAAATCATTTGCATCCAGGCTGGCCCCGCCCACCAATGCCCCGTCAATCTCCGGCTGGACCATGAATTCCTCGATGTTGTCCGGCTTGACACTGCCACCATACTGAATACGGATCGCCGACGCCGTTTTCTCGTCGTACAGATCCGCGATGGTGCCCCGGATGACCAGCCCAATGACACGGTTGGCCACTGCGCCAGTAGCGGGCTTCCCCGTTCCGATAGCCCAAATGGGCTCATATGCAATCACCAGCCCGCGCACTTGATCTGCCGACAACCCCATCAGTGCCGCTCGCACTTGACTAGAAACGACCTGTTCTGTCGCGCCGCTTTCATTTTGCTGCAGATTTTCACCAACGCAGATAATGGGCGTAAGGCCATGTGCCAGTGCTGCAACTGCCTTGCGGTGGACGGTTTCATCCGTCTCGGCGAAATATTGGCGGCGTTCGGAGTGGCCAATGATGACGTATTCGCATAGGTCACGGAGCATCAGTGGCGAGATCTCACCAGTGTAAGCGCCCTGTTCTTCCCAGAACATATCCTGCGCACCCAGTTTGATGTCCGTAGCCCGCAGAAGTTCTCGTACTGCGGTGAGGGCAACGAAGGGGGGACAAAGCACGCGCTCGACACTTTTGACTCCGCTCAGGCCGCGCCGCATCTTGCGCACTAAGGCTACGGCTTCCTCCACCGTCTTGTGCATTTTCCAATTGCCAGCGATTATGGGGACGCGCATAGAAGTATTCCTCCGTTCGAGCGTTGTGTAGGGACAACCTGGGATACATCTTACCAGAAGGCGCTGCCTCTGTCAACAACCTAGCGCCTTTTGTCATTCTCTTCGGTGTGTGCTACAATTTTCAATGTCAGTGGACGTGCTGAAGACTGCAGAGGAGGGGTGCCGGAGAGGTTGATCGGGACGGTCTCGAAAACCGTTGTGGGGCTTATGCTTCACCGTGGGTTCGAATCCCACCCCCTCCGCTGGCATACAGTAGCACATACTACGGAGAGGTCGCATAGTTTGGTCGAGTGCGCACGATTGGAAATCGTGTAGGCGATGAGCCTCGCGGGTTCAAATCCCGCCCTCTCCGCCTTTCCTCGATGGCTTGTATTCACCCCCGGGCCCGATTTGCCATTGGGAGTGGATCATATCGCCCTATTGGTCATTCCTCGCGGCAGGTCCACACTCATTCGCAGGATCACCCACTGCAACAAGTGGCGGTTTTGATGCAAGCGCAATTGTAATTTGACCAAATATGGTAGGTTTGCTATAATAATTATGCATTCCTCGGTAGCTCAACGGTAGAGCGGCCGGCTGTTAACCGGTTGGTTGTAGGTTCGAGTCCTGCCCGAGGAGCCAATTTGATCTATTAGCGGGATACGACCAGCCCCTGTGCATACTGAGAACCGAGTGGCTCGCCCAGGGTGACGTTCCCTGGGCGAGCACGCTTTTAGTCAAGTGTATGATGGCCGCTCAGCGGCAGGAGGAGAGGAAGAATGACCAAGAAGTTGTACGTCGGGAATCTCAGTTACAGTATGACCGAGGATGCTTTACGGGAATTGTTTACTCCCATCGGTGAAGTCACTTCAGTCACAATCATCACGGACCGCATGAGCGGCCGGTCCAAGGGATTTGGCTTCGTGGAGATGGCCACTGATGAGGCGGCTCAGGCTGCGATCTCGCAGCTCAACGGTACTACGGTGGACGATCGCCAACTCACGGTAGCCGAGGCGCGCCCACAGCGTCCTCGCGACGAGCGGCGTGGAGGGCGCGGCTATGGTGACCGACGGGGCGGTAGATCCCGCCGCTACTAACCGCCCGCCGCTGACCGTGGTATTAGCGCAAGGAATCGAATACCGAGCGGCTGCAAATCTTGGCCGATGAGAAGTACTACGCATCGCCAATGGCAAGCGTAAGCCCCGCAGTTATCAGGTCCACACGTCACCTGAACTGCGTGAGGACAATGGTAGGATAGCAAGGCCCCTTCGCATAGTTGTTTGCTGAACGGGGCCTTGCGCCTTTTTGACGTGACTTTTGTCACAGACAGAAATGCAGCATCTGTGGTAAATTGTAATTGAGAAATGGCGGCATTTGTTTTGCTTTGCAAAGGATTGCAATAGAGAAGGGGTGTAGTTATGGATGCTATCCACCGCGAGCGTATTGCTCGTCTGCAGGAAATCATGGCGACCCAAAATGTGGACGCGCTGTTAGTGTTGACATCAGAAGATTATGTCTACTTCACCGGCGACTTGCGTCGCCAACCTCGAGCCATCATCCCGCGAGAAGGCGATCCTATCTTGCTCGTCTTCGCCAGTGAGGTCGAAGAAGCGCGGGAGAACACTGGCTTGCAGGACATACGTCCCTATCGTGGCCTCCATGAGATGATGCTGGCTATCATGTCCTATTTCAAAACGGTGGGCGAGAGACCCCGTGTGGCTATCTCGATGGAGTTCGGGACGCCTGCTTTTCTGCTCGAGCGTTTCAAGATGGCGAACCCGCGCGTCGAGCTGGTGGATTCGAAGCCGCTTGTGTCGCCCTTGCGCCAGGTGAAGTCAGCGGAAGAGATAGACTTGATCCGCAAGGCCTCTGCTCTGGCCGACCTGGGCATTGAGACGGCCAAGCAGGTCATCCGCCCGGGCGTCACGGAATTGGACGTGGCCACCGAAGTCGAGTATGTGCTCAAGAAAAAGGGCATGGACCGGTTGTCTTTTCCCATGTTCGTGAACTCGGGCCGCCGTTCCCTCTGGCTCCATGGCACAGCCACACGCAAGGCGATTGAGTCCGGCGACCTGATTGTGGTGGACATCGGGCCGGTCTATCAGGGCTATTGTGCGGACATCTGCCGTACCTTTTCGGTTGGCGAACCATCCCAAAAGGCAGCGGAACTTTACAATCTGTATTATCGAATGCAGACCACCGCCTTGAATGAGGCTCAACCAGGCAAGCCATTGCATCGGATTGAGGAGCAAATCGAGAAACTGCTTGACCAGGCCGGCTATCGCGATTACTACCTGCGCGGTTTCATACATGGCATCGGCCTGGGGTTCGAGGAGACACCCTTCCCCACTATCTTCCCGGAGGACGTGTTGGTGCCGCTGGAAGAAGGGATGACCCTGGCGGTCGGGCATGCCATCCTATCGGTTCCCGGCATCGGTGGGGCGCGGGTAGAGGATACGGCACTGGTAACCGCCAGCGGAGCCCAACTCCTGACCCACGCACCGCGCGAGGGGATCATCGTCGTCTGAGGAGGATGAGTATGGCGAAAGGTACACAAAGGTTTGCAGTACATAGGCCGCTGGATGAAGTGCACCGCTATCTTAGCGATCCGGCCCGCGTGGGCGGAGGTTTGGCCTTCGTGCAGGCGACAGAACGAGAGGACACGTCCATTCGCTGGCGGCTGAAATCGCCCATGTCCAGCATCACCAGGACACCGTGGTTCGATCTGGAGTTTGGGGTTGGCGACCGCGACATCCACTGGCACGGGCGCGGCGCTCATCTGGAGACGGTGGGGCACTTGCATTTGGTGCCCCAGGGCCCGACTGAGACAGGGGTCGAGTTCACGTTGGAGATGGTCGGCCTGGGTCCTATGGCGCTGGTAATCGAGCCGCTGGCGTCGGTGCAGATCGAATCGCAGATGGGCTATCTCGCCGACAGTCTGTGTGCGCAGTTTGAAACGAAGGAGCAATGACTATGATCAACGAACAGGCCGTCTGGGAACAATTGGCGAAGGTGAGAGATCCTGAGTTCGGGCGTTCCATTATCGAGCGGGAGTTGATTGACAAAGTCGAGATCGAGGGTGATACTGTCCGCGTGCGTTATCACCTCACCGTGCCTTTCTGCCCGAAGCCTTTCGCCCTGCACATCGGGCGGGAGATCCGGCGAAAGGTGTCGGAAGTGGAGGGAGTCAGCCGCGTGGAAGTGATCGTTCAAGAACATTTGCAAACCGACGAGATCAACCGGGAACTGGAAGCCGATCTCAACCAATAGCCTACGACAATGCGGGAGAGGAGTAAATCACCTGGGTGAGGGGGATTTACTCCTCTTTCTTTTTTTCTCCTATGGTGCGTTTTCTTGAAGGCGGAGTTTCCATTAGCGGAGAATGCTGCGCTATAATCTGAGCCGCCAGCGATAAAACAGTGCGGCGATGGAGGAATAAGGCGTGGGAGCAATCTCCAGATTGCGACGAGCGTATCGCCGTCTGGAGACGGTTCCCACCTGGGAGTAGGGACGGAGGGAGAACATGAACCCCGAAGCACGAGCGAAAATGGCCCTGGTTGCACTCATCGTAGTACTGGCAGCGATGGCTACCCTGAGCGCTGCGCCCGCCTCGGCTGGCCAGTCGTGGGAGCAATCTCCAGATTGCGATCGGCGCATCGCCGTCTGGAGACGGCTCCCACTTGTGAATACCCGCCATCGAATGGAATTCGGTGGCTACGCCCGGGACGTAGGGGCGGCTGGCCGGTCGCCCCTACTGGAGATCGCATTTCCGGACGGTGTGGGTAGCGAGATCCCGACCCACGCCGGTCGCCGGTGGATTCTTCCACCGGCTGGTTTTGTCAAGTCCCGCTGGGACTGGGCCGCGATGGGCCGCCACATGAGTCTGCAGGCGTTCCCGCCCACCCAGATTGCCCCGACCGGATATATCTCTTACACCATCCGCCCCG